>CAKPKZ010000006.1 GCA_934167435.1 uncultured Clostridia bacterium
GTATAATTGTTGTATCATTTGAGAGAAAAATATTGTAAGCAAGAAATCATATGCTGTATGAGTATCTGATGAAATTACATATACTGCTGTTTTCTTATTTCCTATATCCTCAAAATTTATTGTATCTGTTGAAGTAAGTTCTGCAATTTCTTTTGAGTCAAATTTTCCTAATTTTGACTGCAATGAACTTAATATTGACCCATATGTTTTCTCTGGTGCAATTTCTATTGACTTATAATACATTCTTGCAGGATGATCATATGGTAATTGACTAATTAACTCGGTAAGTAGGTTATTTCCTCCATTGGTATTTGCCGCTCTTACAAGCTCTGCGCAACTTGCTAAGTTTTGTTCCTCTTCTGGTCTCTTAGCTATTAAATAATAAATTAATGCTTTTAGTAACATTTCTGCCATATCATCCCAATAAGGATCACTAGAACTGTCTGTTTTTTGTCCTCTTATTATAGTATTTGCTATAACATCAACATCAAGTTCTGATGATATATGCATTAAAGGGTTATAACCATCACTAAATTGTGGACGTACTAGATTTAAAACTTTTATTTCATAGCCATTCTTTTTTAAGTATCCTGCCGTTTGATCATAAAGTTCTCCCTTAGGATCTGTAAATATATATGATCCTAAACATTGATATGCATTTGGTATTGAATATGATGCAGATTTACCAGAACCTGATCCGTCCAACAACTAATACATTTACGTTTCCCCTCTTGTCTAACGGTAAATAGTTATTTTGTGCTAAAATAAGTCCTTTTTTGTTATTTAATACTCTATATTGTTCTCCATGTTGACTCCAATCACTAGATCCATGCTCTATATCTGTAAATTCGTTTTTAGGCATAGATTTGAAAAATCCAATAACATATAATATTAAGTATATTATTGTTACAACTACTAATGTATTAATAAATTCTCCTATTGCATTGTTCGAAAAAATATCTCCTATTGTTTTTATTGGATTAATCATTGATGTTGTTATACTTTCTATAAATACATTAATATCAAATTGTCCTGATGCTTTTGCTAAAAATATGCTATAAGATATAGGCGAAACAAATACTATGGTTAGTACAAACCATAGTATTAAACATAATATAAATTTTTTCCTATTTCTTTCTATAGCACCTTTGATTTTATAATTCATAAAAAATCACCTACTCTTTTGTTTATCTACTTTTATTTTGTGTTGTAGTTACTTCTTTAACGTCTCTTCCTTGGGCTTTTCTTGTTTTTAATATTTCTTTCATTTTATCTAAATTTGCTTTTTGTTTTACTTTTTTACCACTTTCTTTATTTGTATATTCTCTATATGCTTTATCTCCATCTATAACACATGTGTGTGATTCTGGTTTTGTTATATTTAATTCGTAGTTTTCTACGTCTCTACCTGTCATTAATACTCCAAAACCTATTTCAATTCCTTTTTCATCTGTTGACATTGTTATTGCTGCAGGCCCAAAATTATTTGCTTCCTCTCTTTTTGATGCATTATTCATATTTTACAATCCTCCTAATTTTCTTTTTTGTCTCTAATTTCAAAGGCAAAATAAGATTTATATGGTTTTAATTTACATTTTCCTTTTACTTCATTTGTTTTTTCATCAAAATATAATGTTGGTTTTATTTCTTCTGTTGTTTCTGGGTCTATTATACAAATTGGTCTCTTTAAATTTGGTGTATACTTAAAATCTTTATATTCTTTCTCATTTTCTGAATATAAATTATCAAATTTTAGTGGCATTGGTTTTTTACTAATAGAAACTTTATCATTATTTAATAATGCCATATTAACAACAACTCTATCTTTTCCAAATGATAAAATAACTAATTGGTCTTCATCTTCTGATGGGTTGTCTATATAAAAAGTTTTTCTCCTCATATCGCCACGTATTTCTTCTGTAAAGTCTAATCGTTCAATTGTGTATTTAGGCGATTCTTTTAAAAATTCTTTTTCTGTTTTATTTATTTGATAAATTACTGTATTAACTCCTTGTGGATCTGTAATGCTAAAGTGTTTACCTTGCCACATCTCCATTTTTACAACACCTCATTTCTATGTTTAAATCCATAGTTTATCTTTAGTGTAAACCACTAAAAATAATTATATAGTATTTTGTTATATTTGTCAATATAAGGTAACATAATTTTATGTATTTCTTGGATTGAATTTTGATACTTTATTTAATTTTTCAAAAAGCTTTTTTTCTTCTTCTTCTAATTGTTTTGGTACCATTATTTTTACTTCTGCTATTAGGTCTCCTTGTGTTTTGTTTTTACTTTTAAATCCTTTTCCTGGTATTTTTATTATTTCTCCACTTTGCATTCCTTTCGGAATATATACTTGTGTTTGTTCTTCTAACGATTGTAAATCTACTCTTGCACCTAATGCAGCCTCCCATGGTGTTATATAAAGATTTGTATATATATCATTTCCTTTAAGTTTAAATTGATTATTATCCTCTACATTTATTTTTATTAAAAAATCACCGTTCTTGCCTCCGTTTTTGCCGTTTTTTCCTTGACCTATTAATCTAATTTTTTCACCATTATTAATTCCGGCAGGTACAGTTACTACAATAGTTTTAGAATTTCCTTCTATATTTTTTAATTCTATTTTCTTGTCTGTTCCATTATAGGCTTCATATATACTTATATTAATTTGTGTTTCAACATCTTCACCTCTTATAGGTTTTTGGTTACTATTTTCTTTTGATGCTTCTTCTTTATTTACGCTTCCTAAAAATATATTAAATATTGATGCTGAATCATTTTTACCATTAAATACTTTTTGCTGTCTACCAACATTGTAATTCCATATTCTGTCATATCTTCTTTTAGACGCTGGTACTGATAATATTTTATATGCTTCATTTATATCTTTTATTCTTTCTTCTGCTAATGAATCCCCCACATTTACATCTGGGTGATATTTTTTTGCAGCTGCTCTATATGCTGTTTTCACATCTTCTATTGAAACCCTACTTGTTTGTAAATCTAATATTTTATAATAATCTTTAAAAACCATTTGACATCCTCCCTTAATCAGGTAGGTATATTATACCATAAATTAATAAAAAATCCATAGTTTTATGGATTTTTATTTTAGACTTAATTCTATTAAATTATCTAATAGTTTTGAGTATTCTATTTTGTCATGTTCGAAAAGTTTTGGATACATACTTATACTTGTAAAACCTGGCAATGTATTTATTTCATTTATATATATTTTGCCTGTATTATTTTCTATAAAGAAATCTACTCTAGATAATCCTTTTCCATCTATAGCTTTAAATGCCTTTATAGCTAATTTTTGTATTTGTTCTTCTTGTGCCTTATCAATTGGAGCTGGTATTATAGTTTTAGAATTGTCATCATTATATTTTGCATTATAACTATAGAATTCTGACGCAGATTTTACTTCTCCCACACAAGATGCAATAACATCCTCATTTCCTAATACTGCACATTCAACTTCCCTACCATTTATTCCTTCCTCTATCAAGATTTTTTTGTCATACTTTGCAGCTTCTATTATTGCTTTTTCTAATTCTTCTTTATTATGTGCTTTGTTTATTCCAACGCTAGAACCTGAATTAGAAGGTTTTATAAACATTGGAAATTTTATTTTATTAATTACTTTATTAATTATATCGTTTAAATTTAATTTTTCCTCATTGAATTTATCATCTACATATATATAATTATTATCATCCTTTTTTACATATATATATTTTGCTTGATTAATATTTGCTTTTTCAAATATTATTTTAGAATATACTTTATCCATCCCAACACTAGAAGCTAAAACTTTACATCCAACATATGGTTTATTCAATAATTCAAATAATCCTTGAATTGTTCCATCTTCCCCATATAGCCCATGTAAAACTGGAAATATAACATCCACATTTTTTAAATATTTCATTATATTTTCTATTTCTGTTTTTTCTTCTAGTTCGTTAGCACTTTTTACTTTGTACCAATTACCATTCGAACTTATATATATAGGAAAAATTTCATATTTATTTACATCTAAATTCTTAATTACAGAGGATGCAGAAATGCAAGATACCTCTTTTTCTGTTGACATCCCACCAAATATCACAGCTACTTTTAATTTAGCCAATTAAAACACCTCTTTCAATTTATCTACTATATCAAAAAATCGCATTCCATTTGAAGCTTTAAATAATATAACGTCATTTTTTGTCCAAATATCTTTTATATATTTAACAACACTATTTGCATCATTTAAATATACTATTTTCTCCGCATCCATATTACTTTTTTTGGCTTGTTCTACTATATATTTAGCATTTTTTCCTAAACATATTAAAATATCAATATTATTTTTTACTACTTCTTTTCCTACATTTTCATGTAATTCTTTAGAAAATTCGCCTAGTTCAAGCATATCTCCTAAAACAGCTATTTTTCTATTTTGTTTAAATGTACCTAAATATTTTAAAGTTGCTTGCATAGACTCAAAACTAGCATTATATGTATCATTTATAATCTTAACACCATTTGCAAGTTCTTGTATGTCCATTCTTCTTTTGGTTAATTCAAATTCTTGTATTCCCTTTACAATTTCATTGTATTCTATTCCATTTTCTTTCCCAACACAAATCGCACATAGTGCATTATATATAAAATGAATTCCTCCTACTGGAACTGTTACATTTAATTGTGTATTATTATTCTTGCATATAAATTCACTATACGTTTCAAATAATTTTATATTTTTTGCCATAAATTCACTTTCGTTTTCAATTCCATATGTAATAGTTTCTACTTCGTTTCCATTTTCTAAATTCCATTTATTTAGTAAATCATTATCATTATTTATTATTAATTTCTTATTTTTCATTCCTGCTAATATTTCTAATTTTGCTTTTAATATGTTTTGTCTTGATCCTAAATTACCTATATGTGATGTTCCTACATTTGTTATTACAGAAATAGTTGGTTTTGCAATTTTACTTAATAATTCTATTTCTCCTAAATGATTCATTCCCATTTCAAGCACTGCTGCTTCATGGTCTTGTAATTTTAAAATTGTAAATGGTAACCCAAGATTATTATTGTTATTTCCTTCTGTTTTTAATGTTTTATATTTTTTTGACATTACACTTGCAATTATATCTTTTGTACTAGTTTTACCAACACTACCAGTTACAGCAATTATTGGTATATTATATAGACTTCTTTTAAAGCTAGCAATACTATATAATGCATTTAATGTATCATAAACTTTTATTATTGTTTTTCCTCTAAATTCCTCTAAATCTTCTTTATTAAAATCTATATCTTGAACAATAACAGCACTAGCCCCTTTTTCTAAAGCTTCTTTCCAAAATATATTTCCGTCAAAATTAGCTCCTTTTATTGCTAAATATATATCTCCTTCATTTATATTTCTGGTATCTTTAGAAAAATTTTCGCATTCTAAATTTTCATTTCCTATTATTAATTTACCTTTAGTAACTTCTAATATATCTTTTACTAATATTTTTTTCATGTTCCACCTCTATACTATTAATGCTTTTTATATGTATCCTTTGAAAGTAATTCTGAACTTACTACTTGCCCATTCTTTTTTAATATTTTATATGCTTGCGAATTTAAAGAGTTTGCAGTTGAACTTGTAATTTTAGTTGAAATTTCCACTTCATATTCATTATCTGTTTTTAATCCATATATTTTAAAACTTGCTATTCCTCCTGAAACTGAGCACATTATTTTTATAGGGTATTGTCTATTGTTTTTAAATTTAAAATCTAAAGCTCCATATACTACTGTTGCATCTCTACTTGCTCCAACATAAGATGGCACAAATTGGTGATTACTTCTTTCTACAATTTCTAAATTTGCAAATACAACAGCATTATATAATGTTGAAGTAATTTGACAAATTCCCCCACCTAAACCATCTTCTACTCTTCCACTTACATATATTGGTGCTTCCTTATAGCCTGCTGCAATTGTCCTTTTTCCTACTACCTTATTATATGAGAAAACCTCGCCTGGCATTAACACAGTTCCATTTATTTTATTTGATGCTAATATTAAATTTGTAGTTCTGTTTTTATTACTTGCTGCATATTTAGTTGAAAATGTTGATAATAAGTCTGGAAAAGCCTCAGTTCCTATCATATTAGTTGTAACTTTAGGATAAAGTATTTTTAGCGGTATTATATACTCTTCTTTATCCTCTTCTAACATTTTTTTTACTTCATCTATTGAAACTTCAAAATCTACACCATTTTCGCTTGGATAAACTGTGAATGGATTTTGTGTATAATATGCATCTTTTGCTTCTTTATGTATCTGAGAATAAATTTCGTCAATGTTTATTGAAGATGGTTCTTTGCTTATTTTTATAATTTCTAAATTATTTTTTAAATCTAAATTATAGATTTTATTTTTTATATTTTCTGCCATTTTTTCTTCGTCTACAACATTTCCAGTTTTTCCTTTTGTAACAAATAATTTATTTTCTTCTATGTAATAACTGCTTTCTATTACTTTATCTGGTAAATTAGCAGACATTTCTTCTAAATTACTCTTTAACCTTTTTTCATCAATCGATAAAGTTAAATCTATATTTATATTTGATATATTTGCTTGAATTATATTCCAATTATTAACAAATACATTTCCATTTCTTCCAATATTATATGCAACATCTACAGCTTCTTCTACATTAAAATTAATATTTAATTCCTCAGACGAAATTGCACATTCATAATTTTCTGATTTAAATCGAATTTCTTCTGGTATATTGCTGTTTATATAGTCTTTTATTTTTGTTATTGCTTCTTCTTTATTTAAATTTGAAATATTTATTCCTTTAATATAAATTCCATTATATATTTTTGTATTTTTAGTATTAATATATGTAAAAGCTACTGTAATAATTAATATAATTGTTATAAAAATTAAAACTAAAATACTAAAAATTGCTAAAACATCTGATTTTGTCTTTTCTACTCTTTTTGGTAATGCATTTCCTTGTTCTTTTTTCTCTTTAACTTCTAAATTCTCTTTTTTTTCTATTGTACTTTCTTTTACTTTCATCTTTTTCTCCTATTTTTATCTCTGGATTATAGTATATCACATTGTGTAATAAAATGTCACTTTGAAACAAAAAATTTCCAAAATATTATTAAAAATTTTGTATATAATATTATTATAAAGCTTTATTTTTTAGTTTTATAATAATTAGGAGGATATTATGTCTAGAAATAGTAAATTAATGTCTGAAAACTTAAAAGAAGAAATTGCCAAAGAATTAGGTGTTTACGATCAAGTAAAAAATGATGGTGGAAGTTGGGCAAATGTTTCTTCAAAAACATGTGGCAACATAGTTTCAAAGGCAATCGAAATAGCTAATCGTTCAGTTGAATAGCTTATGTATAAACCGGAAAATTAATTTATTTTCCGGTTTTTATAATTTAAATTTACTACATAGTAAGAATTCCATTTGGAGTATTTGTTATAACTAAAATATCTTCTTCTCTACCATTTTCAGCATTTATATATACTAAAAAATCCCTATCATCAACTTTACCTTTAAATTCATAACACAATATTTCTGTTTTCCATTCTGTTGGAATTACCGCTAGTGATTCACTTTCAATTTGAAGTTGTTTATTTATTGTCTTTTTTGCCTCTTCCTTTGTTATTTTTACCTTTGAAGTATCCCTTTGAGTATGGTTACTTAAATATCCTGTTGTCTCTACCCCTAGTATTTCTCCATTATCTAAAGCTACTTTTACTTTTATTAAATCCGGATACATTACAACATTATTTTGTGTATATGCATAATTTATTGTAACTATTCCTTCTTGTTTTAAATAATAAGTTTCTTTCATATTTTCAAAGCCTTTTCCTTCTAGAAATTCTTTTCCTTTTTGGTTTGCATCGTCTTGTGAAATTATTTCAGAATTTACGCTTCTATTTGAATTCATATATATAATATGTCCGCCCTTTTTAGAAATAGATATATTTATATCATCTTCTTGGTTAGTTTTTATTGAAAAATCATATGCTGGTATTGTTGCATTTTCTGAAAATCCTAAATTGGAAATTTCTTTTATCTTTTCATACCCACAAAACTCTTTTGCTAATTGCTGTGCCTTTTCTTCATCAATATCATCACCTGTTAACCCAGTTAATTGCCCATTAGTAATATGCTCTGAAAATGCACCATCATATATTAGCCCTGAATATTCATGAAAACTTTCTTCTAAATTATTAAAACTATCTTTAGAAACATTGGTTACTTGTTGTGCAAATGCTGCATTTCCTTTTTTAGTTAATTCTCCCCATTTAATTCTGCCAGAATTTATATCGTCTGACAATTGATTTAATGTATTTTCTAATTCTGTGCTATAATTATGCAATTCCTTCAAATTCTTTAAATCATCTTCGCTTAAGCTTTCATTATAAATATTTTTTCTTGATAATGAATAACTATAGTCACTTACTTGATTTAAAAATTTTTCTGTATTTTCTAATTCTTGACTTTCTATTGGCAACCTAGCTAAATAACTCTGTGCTAGATTAGCTTCCCTCCATACATTTGTTAATGTTTCTGCTCCATGCTCTGGTGTTGTTGATATTAGTGATTTTGCCAAATATGCCTCTACATTATCAACATAACTTACAAGTTCATAAAATACCATATTATATCCATTTTCAGAAGCTTGCCTATATTCCCTTTGTTTAGAATATAAAATAGCGCCCAATGCTACTACTATAATTAATAATACTACAATAACACTAAGCATATGCCCTTTTTTTAATCTATTTTTCCAATCAACCAATTTATTCATAAAAAATTTCCTTTCTATTTACAAAATCTATGTTTTCCTATAGTTTTTACAAGTGGTCTTGACCAAATCCACTTATTTGTTGCCGTGTTAGGATTAAAATAATATATACATCCTCCTGTTGGATCCCATCCGTTCATTGCATCTCTAGCCGCTTTATATACTGTAGAATTTTCACTTATTGGTGCACTAATTTGTCCGTCTGATACAGCTGTAAATGCACCTGATTGATATATTACCCCTGCAATTGTGTTTGGAAATTGAGAATGTTTAACTCTGTTTAAAATTACTGCCCCTACAGCAACTTGTCCTTCATATGGTTCTCCTCTTGCCTCACCATTTATTGCTCTTGCCATTAACTGCACATCTGATGTACTACTAGACCCTGCATATACATTTGTTTCCTCATTATTTCCTAATAGCAATATTAATAAAATTAAACCAATTAAAATTATAACTGTTATGAACAATTTCAATATTTTTTTCACTCTATCACCTTTTTAATAATTTTCTATATTCTTATTTTGTATTTTTTTATTAAAAATATTCCATTTTTTATAATTTTTATGTTAAAATAAAGAAAATATATTATTATTCATTATAAAAGGAGAACTTATGAAAAAAATATTAATTTTTTACGCATCATATGGTGGTGGACATTTAAGTGCTGCCAAATCCATAGAAAAATGTATACAAGAAAACTACAAAGATACAAATACAAAATTAATAGATTGTATGAAATATGTAAATAAAACAATTGAAAAAATTACTACTGCTGCATATAGGCAAATGGCAAAAAAGGCTCCATGGGCATGGGGAAAAATATATTCAGATTCGCAAAGAGGGCCTTTGGCTCATTTGTCTTCACGTTCTAATAAAATTATGGCTATTAAGTTATTAAAATTATTAAGAGAAGAACAACCAGACTTAGTTATTTCAACACATCCTTTTGGCAGCCAAATGTGCAGTTATTTAAAAAGAAAAGGAAAAATTAATTGTAAAATTGCAACAATTATGACCGACTTTGCTCCTCATGATCAATGGCTTGTAGGAAGCGATTTTACAGATTACTATTTTGTAGCACATGATAAAATGAAAAATTATTTAATTTCAAAAAATATACCTGAATCCAAAGTATTCTCTACAGGAATACCTATATCAGACAGATTTTTAAAAACTTATACTAAAAATGAGATTTTAAATTCTTTAAATTTTCAAAATAATATGAAAACCATTTTATTTTTTGGTGGTGGAGAATTTGGACTTGGAAAATCAAAAACTGTTGAAATATTTAAAGCCCTTATAGAAAACTTTAACAATTTACAAATAATTGCTATATCTGGAAAAAACCCAAAAATGAAAGAAAATTTTGAAGAAATTAAAAAACAATATAATAAACAAAATAATGTAAAAATCCTGGAATACACCAACATGGTTCCTGAATTTATGAGCATTTCAGATTTAGTTATAACTAAACCTGGGGGATTAACAACCTCAGAAAGTCTTGCTTCTAATCTACCAATGATTATTATAAATCCGATTCCTGGGCAAGAAGAAGAAAATGCTGAATTTTTAGAAAATAAGGGAATTGCTGTTTGGATAAAAAAAGATGACAATGTAAAAAATATTCTTCTAAATTTATTATGTAATGATGAAAAATTAAATTCTATGAAAGAAAATACAAAATTATTAGCTCATAAAACATCAACAAATGATATTTGTAAAATATTATTTAGCTAAAAGTTTTTTAATTTATATTACATACAAAAAAATACCTCATATAATTAATAGAGGTGTTTTTTTATGTGTTTAAATGATTTATTTATAATTCTCTTCTACCTTCTAATGCTTTTGTTAATGTTATTTCATCAGTATACTCTAAATCTCCGCCAACTGGTATTCCGTGTGCTATTCTTGTAACTTTTATTCCTAAAGGTTTTATTAGCTTTGAAATATACATAGCTGTTGCTTCTCCTTCTACCCTAGGGTTTGTAGCAAGTATAACTTCTTTAACTTGTCCATCCATAAGCCTTGCTAGAAGTTCTTTTATTTTTATATCATCAGGTCCAACTCCATTCATTGGAGAAATAGAACCATGTAATACATGATAAACACCTTTAAATTCATGCGTTTTTTCCATTGCTATTATATCCCTTACATCCTCAACAACACAAATAGAAGTTACTTCTCTTTTAGGGTTTGCACAAATTGGGCATGGGTCTGTATCTGATATATTATAACACTTACTACAATATTTTAAATTCTTTTTTGCATTTAATATTGAAGATACAAATTCGTTTGTTTCTTGTTCAGAACTATTTAAAATATAAAAAGCAAGCCTAGCAGCAGTTTTATGTCCAATACTAGGCAACTTTTCAAAACTTTCTATTAATTTTTCAATTGATGGTGAATAATATGACATATATTTTACATCCTTTTTTACATTAATCCTGGAATGTTATATTTTCCAAATTGTTGACTTTGTGCAGAATCTACTTTTCTTAAAGCCTCATTTATACAAGTGATTATTAAGTCTTCTAACATCTCAACATCATCTGGATCTACAACATCTTTTTGTATTTTTATTTCTTTAACAACTTTAGAACCTGAAACTTTTACATTAACAGCTCCTCCACCAGCTGATGCTTCAAATTCCTTTTCAGCAAGCTCTGCTTGGCTTTTTTCCATATCTGCTTGCATTTTTTTAGCTTCTTTCATTAAACTGCTTATATTCATTCCGCCAAATCCTCCCATACCTCCTGGGAATCCTCCTCTTTTAGACATTTTTTATTCCTCCTTTAAATTTATTCTACTATATTAAATGGTATATCTAAACCATTTGCAAAATTCTGAATATCTTGTTCACTTGTTATTTGTGGTTTTTTTTCCATTTGATCTATATATTTTATCTGCATCTCTTTTCCACAAGCCATAGAAACTAAATTAGATATTTCTTTTATATTTTCTTGTTTTTCTAAAACTGTTTTTCCAAATGAGCTTAAACCATTAGGAAACTCTATTCCTACTGTCATATCGTTTAATTCTACTGCTTTAGAATTCATTAAATTTGTATACAAAACTATTCTTCCGTTTGCTTTTAAGTCATTTACAATTTGTGGCCAATATTCTTCTGATTTATTCGAATAATTCCTTTTATTATTAGCTGGCATTACTCTTTTTGTATTGTTGTTAATAATATTTTTAGTTACCACTTTACTAGAACTGGTATTTTGAGTAATAGATGCAGCTGAGTTATTTATATTAGGCACTTGAATACTTCCACTTTTTAAATATTTTTCTATTTTTCCTACTCTTTCTTCCAAATTATTTGATATTCCAACTTGTTCATTACATAAATTAATAATTCCAGCTTGAAACATAATTACTTTTTGAGTAGACCACTTCATGTTATTTTCCAGCTCTGATAATTTATATATTAAATTTAATAGTCTTACTTGGTTTGCATTATTAGCTAATTTTTTAATTTGATTAAGCTCATTTTCATTGTACATATCAAGATTTCCATTAGATTTAATTACTAATATATCTTTTATGTATTTAATCATTTCCCATAATAAGTTGTTTAAATCTTTACCATCATTTAGTACTTTATCTATTCCGTTAAGAGCGTTTTCTACATTGTATTCAATTATTGCATTTATAATTTCATATACAAATGTTGTTTTTGGTATTCCCACCAAATCTTTTATTTTATCTTCATTAATTTTGTTTTCACCGTCTTGAATACATCTTTCTAATATTGATAAAGCATCTCTCATTGCCCCTTCTGATAAAACAGCAATAATGTTTAGGGCTCCTTGGGTTATTTCTATTTTACTTTGCTCACATACAATTTTCAATCTTTTAATAATATTATCATTTGATATTCTTTTAAAGTCAAATCTTTGACATCTTGAAAGAATTGTTGCTGGTAATTTTTGTGGTTCTGTTGTTGCTAAAATAAATTTTACATGTTCTGGTGGTTCTTCTAATGTTTTTAAAAGAGCATTAAAAGCCCCTGTTGATAACATATGAACCTCATCTATAATATATACCCTATATTTAGCTTTTGTTGGTAAAAAATTAACCTCTTCACGAATTGCTCTTATATCTTCTACACTATTATTTGAAGCCGCATCCATTTCCACAATATCTGTAAGTGACCCATTAATAGCTCCTTTACATATTTCACATTCATTACATGGTTCACCATTTTGTGGATTTAAACAATTTATTGCTCTTGCTAATATTTTTGCAGAAGATGTTTTTCCTGTACCTCTTCCTCCATTAAACAAATACGCATGTCCTACTCTGCCGGACATTATTTGATTTTTTAATGTTGTTGTTATATGCTCTTGCCCTACCATTTCTGCAAATGACATAGGTCTAAACTTTCTATAAAGAGCTGTGTACCCCATATATATCACATCCTTTATAAATATAAAAAATGGTGTGAAATCTAATCTCTCTATGGAAAGAACCTCCACATAAAGATTTCTATTTATTGCTGCTTCCTTCCGGACCTGACAAGGTTCATAGGTCTTTATTGGAAATGCTTTCCATACAAAGATTAAATTACATACCATCTGTATTATATACTGTAAATAAGTTTAAATCAAGTAATTTATATTAATTTTTTACTCTTTTAAAAATTAAATTTGTTAAATCTGTAATTTCTTTAGACGTTGTTCCGTCTTGAATAACGTCTCCTACAGGCATATCAAGTTTTATTGTTGATTTAAATTCTTTTCCAGATTTTAATTTAATTGTTATATCAAATTTTGCATTTATTTTTAAATCATCATTTGTTAAATTTATTTTTTTTAATAATTCATTATGATTTATTATCTCTTCTTCATTAGATTTATACTCATTTAAATTATTGTTTGAAACCCTAAATGAGATAACATCTCCTTGATTTGACATTTTTAAATTTTTTATATTTGAATTAGTATCTCCAATATATTCTATTTTCTCAACTTTATTTTCGTCATTTGTTTTAAATATTCTATTAGGATCAACTGAATCTGGTTTATAAATATTTATTTGTCCTAATTGGCTTTGTTTTTCAAAATTAAAATTATCCAATATTACACTATCTATTATTTCTGTTTTTGAATAATTATTATTTTTTTCAATATATAAGTAAATATCATTATTTTGATTAACAATAAAATCCCACTTTGTATCTGGATTTTCTTGGTCAATTCCTTCTGAAGAACTAATAATTACTATTTTATTTAGTTTAAATGGCATATTAGTTTCGCCTTCAACATTATATTTTAATATTATCATGCCTAGTATAAATAATAAAGCCACAATTATTACAGTTATTACGCATACATGAAATAATTTGGTATGTATTAGTTTAATAATTTTTTCCTTCATTTTTTCCTCCCAAGCGTGATAATTATACTGTAATTATTTGTTTTTGTCAAAATTATTATTTGATTTATTTTTTCTAAGCTCTTTAAAAAATTCCTTTAAAATTCTTTCACATTCTTCTTTTAAAATTCCTTTTTCTGCATCAACTTTATGATTAAACTTATAATCTTCAAATAAGTTAAAAACCGAACCTACAGCTCCTGTTTTTTTATCTGTTGCACCTATATAAACCTTTTTTATTCTAGAATTAATAATTGCCCCTGCGCACATAGAGCACGGCTCTAACGTTACATACATTTCGCAGTCAAGTAGTCTCCATGATTGTAATTTTTTACTTGCTTTTTGTATTGCTAATATTTCTGCATGTTTTGTTGTGTCTGTTTTTGTTTCTTTTTGATTATGTGCTCTAGCTATTATTTTTCCATCTTTTACTATTACAGCTCCCACTGGGACTTCTAGTTTTTCATAAGCCTTTTTAGCTTCCTTAAGAGCCTCTTGCATAAATTTTAGTTCCATATTTTCCTCTCATTTTTGGTGTGCCTAGGCGGACTCGAACCACCATCTGTCGCTTAGGAGGCGACTGCTCTATCCTGCTGAGCTATAGGCACATATACTTAATACATTAGTATTATATTATATTTATTATACAAAATCAAGCATATTTTACACTCTTGACATTAATGCTATAATATTAATGGTGATAAAAATGCAAAAAATATTAAGTAGAATGCGAAAAGCTATAGAAGAATATAAAATGATAGATGAAGGAGACAAAATTGCTATATGTCTTTCTGGTGGTAAAGACTCTATAACTATGTTACACGGATTTAAAGCATTACAAAGATTTTACCCCAAAAAATTTGATATTATTGCAATTAGTATTAATCCAGGTTTTGAGTTTTTTGATATAAAACTATTACAAGAAACTTGTGATTCTTTAGAAATTCCATTATATGTAGAAAATAGTCATGCACAAGAAATTGTTTTCGATATTAGAAAAGAAAAAAATCCATGTTCTCTATGTGCTAATTTAAGAAGAGGTATTATTAACTCTATTGCAATTAGAGAAGGCTGTAACAAAATAGCCTTAGGGCATAACGAAGATGATGTTTTAGAAACTTTTTTATTAAGCTTATTATACACTGGAAGCATAAATACATTTTCTCCTGTTAGCTATATGGATAGAAGTAAAATAACTTTAATACGTCCTTTAATATACACAACAGAAAAAGATACAAAGGGATTTATAAAAAGACACAATTTAAAAGTTATGCCAAAAGTTTGTCCTATGGATGGAACATCAAAAAGAGAAACTATGAAACAACAAATTTATCTTTGGCAAAAAGACATTCCAATGATAAGATCTAATTTATTCGGAGCAATAAAAAGAAATATAAAAGGATGGGAATATAATGAAAAATAATAAGAATAGTAATATGTTATGGTTTTTTTCAGACTACAATGATACATTTGACATTATAGAAAATGATACTAATAAAGTTGAAAAACTCTTTAATTTATTGGACGATATTAGTAATTTAAAAAATTTAGATAAAATAGCTTTTAGTTTTGTATCATTAAATAACTGTGAGTTTCTAAGAAATATATTATTAAAAATAAAAAATATAATAAACAATCCTTCAAGCAATATTAAAAATAAAGATAAAATATTATTATTTTCAGCTTTGGGAGATAATGGTTATATGCTTTTTCCTTGTAACGAGGATAGCTCAATTATTCATTCTCCACATATTGAATCAAAAGCTAGGCAAATGTATAAATTACTTCACAATATTAATATTCCCGGAGAGTTTATTTACTCAGATGACTGTCCGGCATATAACTTAGAAGCATTAAGCAAGTATCATTCTGTTAATCCAATAAAGGGTATAAAAAATTTTACTTTTATTGGTCCAACAAACAATGTAATTAATAATTACCCATCAAGCTTTAACACAATACTAGATAACTCAGATGAATTTTTAATTAATGGATTAGAAAGATATAAACAAGTATTACTAAACAAAGAGCAAGAAAAAGAAATATAAGGGGTTATATAACCCCTTATTATTTATTCTTCTACTACTTTTACCATAGCGTTTTTTAATTTTTCTAATTTTTCATTAGCATCTGTTTCAGATTTTCCTTTTATACCCATATATAATTTTATTTTTGGTTCTGTTCCAGATGGCCTTACGCAACACCAACTATTTTCTTCTAATTCGTAATATAAAACATTTGATTTTGGTAATCCAGTTTTTGTAATCTCTCCTGTTTTCATATTTTTTACAATATCTTTTTCTACATCTTTAAATGTTAAAACCTTATAGTCTCCTATTTTTTCTACATCTTTATTACGAGTTTTGGTCATCATTTCTTTTATTATTTGTGCTCCTTCAGCACCTTCTTTTACTATTGAAACTTGTGTTTCTTTATAAAACCCATATTTTTTATAAATGTTTATCATTTGATCCCATAGTGTAATTCCTTGTGCTTTGTAATAGCAAGCAGCCTCACATAAAGCCATTACTGCTGCAATTCCATCTTTGTCTCTTGCATAGTCTCCTATTAAACATCCATAACTTTCTTCGAATCCAAATACATAAGTTTTATCTTTGTTCTCTTCTGCTTTTTTCATAACAGCACCTATATTTTTAAATCCTGTCAATACTTCTATTAACTCTAAATTATATTCTTTAGCAATTGCATCTGTTAAATTAGATGATACTATAGTTTTTATTATCATTCCATTATCTGGTAATATTCCCTTTTCTTTCATTTGTGATATTCTGTACTCAGCAATTAATAGTGCAGACATATTTCCTGTGTAGTCTTTATATTCGTTTGTTTTTGTATCTTTAGCAAATATTCCTAATCTGTCTGCATCTGGATCAGTTGCTAGCACAACATCTGCATCTACTTTTTTAGCTAAATCTAATGCTAATTTAAATGCTTTTGGATCTTCTGGATTAGGATAACTAACAGTAGGAAAATTGCCATCTGGATTTGCTTGCTCAGGAACAACATATACATTTTCTAGTCCTAAATCATTTAGCAACTTTTCTACAACAGTATTTCCTGTACCATGTAATGGTGTATATACAACCTTTAAAGACTTTCCTTGTTCTTTCATTATTTGGGGATTTAAAATTAAACTTTTTAATGTGTTTAAATATTTATCATCCATTTCTTTTCCTATTATATTAAATAACCCTTGTTTCTTTGCTTCTTGCTCGTCTATTTGTTTTATATCCGAATATTTTTCAACTGATTTTACTTTATTAATAATGTCTTTGTCTCTAGGAGCTACAATTTGTGATCCGTCATCCCAATAAACTTTATATCCGTTGTATTTAGGAGGATTGTGACTAGCTGTTATCATAATTCCTGCGGTACATTGTAATTGTCTAACCGCAAATGATAATTCTGGTACTGGCCTTAACTCTTCGAATAAATATGTTTTTATTCCATTTGCATTTAAAATTAATGCTGTTTGTTTACTAAATTCTTTTGACATTCTTCTTGAATCATAGCTTATTGCAACACCCTTATCTTGTGTCCCTTGTTCTATTATGTAATTTGCTAATCCTTGTGTTGCCTTTCCTACTGTATATTTATTCATCCTATTAGTCCCTGCACCAATTACTCCCCTAAGGCCGGCTGTTCCAAACTCTAACTCTTGATAAAATCTATCTTCAATTTCTTTTACATCATCTTTTATTTCTAACAATTCTTTTTTTGTTTCTTCATCAAATTCTGGACTTTCGCACCATCTTTTATATTCTTCTAAATATTTCATATTTATTTCCTCCTTATATAATACAAACAAGGTTAGACACCGCCAAAAACCAATATCCAACCTCCTTACTTACAAATTAATCTAAATTATAAAATTTCTTATATAATTCTCTTGCTGTTTTAGGGCAATCTACACCTGCTTTATCTGCATTTTTTACAGGAGCAAATTCTTCTTCTCTTTTTACTCTTAATACAGCCATTTCATCAACAACCCCAAAGGCATCAAATAAAAATGCTTCAAATTTATATGCATTTGGTGAATCTGGGATTACAAGATTTCCATCTTTATCTATATATTTAGCTTTTTTAAATGCACTATGATAAGGAAGTGGAGTTTCCCCCATTCTTTCTATTGCATTAACATTAAATAAATTGCATAATATATGAGATTCTCCATATAACAATTCACCATTTTCATCTGTTGCTTCTGCCATTTCATCTGTTATTTCAGAGTATTCTATAACATTTGGCTTTCCATTTCTTTTGCAAAATACTCCAACTTTTTCATGTGGATTTGCTTTAACTACAGACTTACAAGCTACTGTTACATTTTTATCAATTGCAACTCCCATAAGAACTGGGTCTACCATTTTTACTAAGCAGTTATCTACTCCACCAATAAATACCCATTCAATACCTAATTCCTTCATTTTTTTAGTCATTCCATTTTTTACTAAAGCTTCATATATTCCACCATGCCCATCTGCTGCCATTTTTACCAATCCATTTTCATCTATAAGAATTTTACCTTCTGTGTCTATCATTGGTAATTCACCTTGTTTAAAAAAGAAAATATTTTTATCTTTTTGGTATCCAAAAAATTTATGTTTTTCAAAAAATTCTATTGTCTCGTCGTTATTTTCTCTGCTTGTCATTATAAACCATGGAATAGTTACTCCATATTTTTCGCCTTCTTGTTTTAAACCATCACATAAAAGTTCAAATAGTGATTTATGCGAATCTAATCCTATATCGTATGTTCCCTTTGGTCCTGTATGTCCTAATCTTGTTCCTTGTCCACCTGCCATTGTAACAGCTGCAAGTTTTCCTTCTTTTATAGCTTTTTTACCAATATTTTCGTATTTTTTATAATCTTCATTTAATTTGTATTTATCTAAATATGCCATAGGTGTAATTTCATCTTTTTCATTTATTATTTCTTCTTTAGTTTTGTTATATAAACTCTTTATTAATTCAAAATCAATTAAATTAAGTTGATGTAATAATTGCTTCTTTTTATTTTCATCTAACTTATCATAACCATTTAATAAATGTTCTTGGTTATATTTTTTTAATATAAATTTAATTTCTTCTAAATCTTTTTCCATATAATTTCTTCCTTTCTATTAGTAGTTATTTAATATTATACTATTTTATTATTTTAGTCAATAAAAACAGATAATTTTTATCTGCTTTATTTTATTCATTAATTAATTTTAGCTTCTCCCTTTGTGTTTAGAATGTTTTTATAGTTTTTAGCTACCTTATTAATGTTTCCATCTATATCATCTACAAAATAACAGTCTATAATATTTAATTTATTTTCTTTGGAATTTGTATTAATATTATTTCTTACATTTTTAATATAATTTTCTGTTCCTTTTATAAATACACATGTTTCTTTTGGACTTTTTTCATATTCTTTTAAATTTTCAAACTTTTTTAGATCATTATTCTTCCAATCTAAATTTAATATTTTCTCTTTCTTTTCTTCTTTTAAATTAGTTTTTGATACTAATACATTTATTGTATCTTTTAAATTATTTTCTGTAAAAATTACTATATTATTATTTTCCTCAATTTTTTTATCTAAATATGGTAATATCATCATTTCAAAATGATAATCGCTTGCATAAAATGCACACATATTTTCTTTATTTTCTAACATAAATATCCTTCCTTTCATTTAACTGTGCCCTGAAAGTTTTATCTTTTCGTATTTGTTTACTGGTAAATTTTACCATTTCTTTACAAATATGTCAATAATATTTCAATTAAAAGTCATCGTCTTTTTTCGACAATGTATATTTTTTATTTTTTTGTTAATAATTGTATTAAAGAATATTTTTCTAAAAAAGTTTATTGGAGGTAACTTATGCAAAAATTTTTAAATTTCATAAAAAGTCCCAAAATGAAAATGACTATTATTTTAACTTTTCTTCTAATTATATATATAACCATTTGTGCAATTTCGTATGCTCAAACAATTTCAACAGATATATCAAATAGTGTTTTTAGATTACATGTTATTGCTAATAGTGATAGTAAAGAAGACCAAGATTTAAAATACAAAGTTCGTGACAGTCTTTTAAAATATATGAATTCTATTTGCTCTAATTGCTCTTCTAAACAAGAAGCTATTAATATAGTAGAAGAACATAAAGATAACTTTAAAGAAATTGCTTTGCAAACAATTAAAGAAAATAATTATTCATATAATGTAAATATAAACATTGGAAATTTTGAATTTCCAACAAAAACTTACGGCGACATAAGTTTACCAGCTGGTTATTATGATGCACTAAGAGTAGAAATTGGAGAAGCAAAAGGGAAAAATTGGTGGTGTGTAATGTTTCCTCCTTTATGCTTTGTAGATGTTTCATCTGGAATTGTGCCAGAAGAGTCTAAAGAGCTTATTGAAAATAATGTTTCTGAAGAAGAATTTGCATTAATTTCTGAAAATTCTAGTAATGACATACAATTCAAATTTAAATTAATTGAATTTTTTGCAGACAAAGGCTTATTAACTGCAAAAAAATAGTTGCATTACTTAACGTTTTATGATATATTTTACAATGTAATAGAGTGTTTTATACACTCTATTTATTTTAGAAATTATAAATGGAGGTAATTTTAGTGGAAAAGTTAGTAGTTCAAGGTCCTACTCCCCTAAAAGGCGAAGTAACAATAAGTGGTGCTAAAAATGCTGCAGTAGCAATTTTACCAGCAACACTTTTAATAGATGGTATATGCACCATTGAAAATCTACCAAACATAAGTGATGTAAAAATATCTTGTGAAATTTTAAAAGAATTAGGTGCAAAAATAGAATGGATAGACAATAATACTATAACTGTAGATTCAAGAAATATTTCAACAACAATAGCACCTTTAGAATTAACCAGAAAATTTAGAGCTTCTTATTACATTATAGGAGCTATGCTTAGTAGAAAAGGAGCTATAGAAGTTGGAATGCCTGGTGGTTGTAAATTAGGAGCAAGACCAATTGATCAACATATAAAAGGATTTGAAGCATTAGGTGCTAAAGTAAATGTAGAAAACGGAAGAATAAAAGCATCTGCAGAAAAATTAATTGGTAACACAATGTATATGGATATTGTGTCTGTTGGTGCAACTATAAATATAATGCTTGCTGCAGTACTTGCAGAAGGAACAACAGTAATTGACAATGCAGCCAAAGAACCTCATATAGTTGATGTAGCAAATTTCTTAAATACAATGGGAGCTAATATACGTGGAGCCGGAACAGATGTAATAAAAATTAATGGGGTAAAAAGTTTAAAAGGCAATGCAACATATTCTATTGTTCCAGATCAAATTGAAGCAGGAACATTTATGCTTGCTGCAGTAGCAACTAAAGGAGACTTACTTATAAAAAACTGTATTACTAAACATTTAGAATCTATTACAGCAAAAATTGCAGAAGTTGGTGGACATGTTGAAGATTACGGAGACAGTATTAGAGTTTGGTGTGACACAAAACCACATAACGCAAATATAAAAACATTACCATATCCAGGATTTCCTACAGACTTACAGCCACAAATGGGAGTTGTTTTATCATTAGCAAATGGAACCAGTATTATAAATGAAAGTATATGGGATTCAAGATTTCAATATACAGAAGAATTAAATAAAATGGGAGCTAAAATATCGGCTCAAGGAAAAACAGCTATATTTGAGGGTGTTGAAAAACTATCTGGTGCTCCTGTATACTCTACAGATTTACGAGCTGGAGCAGCATTAATAATAGCTGGTGTTACAGCAAATGGAACAACTGAAATATATAATCTAGAACATATTGATAGAGGTTATGAAAATATAGAAGAAAAATTCAGAAAAATTGGTGCAAACATAAAAAGAGTAACAGAATAAACAAAAGAGGTAAAATATTATGCTTAATTTTTGCAGTTTATATAGTGGTAGTAGTGGAAATAGTTTTTTAATTGGTACAGAAAATACTAATATATTAGTTGATGCTGGAGTTAGTTCCAAAAAAATAGAACAAGCATTAAACAGTTTAAATGTTGATCCTTGTTCTATTAGCGGAATATTAGTTACCCATGAACATTCAGACCATGTACAAGGTTTAGGAACATTTTCAAAGAAATTTGATATTCCCGTATATGTAAATTTTGAAACATTAGACGCAATGCCAAAACAAAAAGAAAAATTAAATATTAAAAATATTAATCTATTTCAAGTTGGAAATACATTTTACATAAATGATTTAAAAATAGCATCATTTTCAATACCACATGATGCAGCAAACCCTTGCGGATTTAACATTTACAAAAATAATAAAAAAATAAGTATTGCAACTGACATAGGTCACATGACAAATAGCATATTAGAAAATTTAGAAAAAAGTTCTTTTATTATGCTAGAATCTAATTATGACCCTGAGGTATTAAAATGCTCTCCTTATCCATATTATTTAAAAACAAGAATTGCAGGGCCTAACGGACATCTTCCAAATGAGATGGCAGGTAAAACAATATCACATTTATTAAAATATGGATTAGAAGGTGCCATGCTTGGACATTTAAGCAAAGAAAGTAACTTTCCAGAACTTGCTTATAAAACAGTAGTAGATGAACTAATATCAAACAATTACAATGAAAATTCTTTATCATTAAATGTTGCATCTAGAGATTGTCCTAGTAAATTAATAAAATTATAAAGGATGGTTTTATGCTTACAATTAATATAATATGTATTGGAAAATTAAAAGAAAAATTTTTTAAAGATGCAATTAACGAATATTCAAAACGTTTATCTAAATACTGTAAATTAATAATTACAGAACTTCCAGATGAAAAAATTCCAGATAAAATAAACAATAATATAATAAATGAAATAAAACAAAAAGAATGTAATAATATTATTAATCATACAAAAAAAGATTCTTATGTAATTTCATTAGATTTGTCTGGAAAACAATTAACATCTGAAGACTTTTCTAAAAAAATTGATGATTTATCTATGACAACAAGTAATATCACCTTTATAATTGGTGGTTCTTTAGGTTTAAATGAAGATATTTTAAAAATTAGCAATGAAAAATTATGTTTTTCAAAAATGACATTTCCACATCAACTAATTAGAATTTTTCTAGTAGAACAGCTATTTCGTGCTTTTAAAATATCTAATAATGAAACTTACCATAGATAATAATATATTGAATTGTAGAGAAAATATACGAACATAAAATATATGATTTAAAGTTTAAAATTTTGATTAAGGGGCCAAAACTTTTATAATTATTTTTAATTTACTTTTTAAAATGGGGGATTATATTTCCTCTACAAAATTAAAAACATATTAATAATTAGTTATTTTAATTTTTTAATTATTTTGATTGATAAAATTTTAATAACTATTTTTTTTGTTATTAAAAATATTGAAATAAAAAATAAAATTTTTATAAGAATTAAACCTCCGTTGCTATTAATATTGGTTTAATTATAATATGTTTTTAATTTTATGTCAAGAAAAACTTTACGACAAAATTTGACAAACTCCTACGCTTACTAGTATTCCAACAGCATCTGCAATTAAAGCAGCAGCTAAAACAAATCTTGTTTTCTTTATTCCTACTGCACTTGTATATATAGCAATTGTATATAAAGTTGTTTCGGTTGAACCCATTATTGTTGAAGCAATTACACCTATTTTACTATCCACTCCATAATTTCTCATAATATCTGTTGCAACGGCAATTGAAGCACTTCCAGAAATTGGTCTTATTAATGCCAAAGGCATTATCTCGCTAGGAAAATGAATATAATTTAATATTGGTGTTAAAAAACTAACAATTAAATCTAACACTCCTGAACTCCTTAACGCCCCAATCGCCATAAACAAACCTATTAAAGTAGGAAAAATGCTAAAAACAATTTCTATTCCTTCCTTTGCTCCATCTAAAAAAGTATCAAAAACTTTATTTTTCTCTATAAGTCCATATACAATAATAATCAATATAATTAATGGCATAGCTATATTAGATAAAAAATTAATTATTTGCATTATTTTTTTCCTTTCTCACTAGCCCTTATAAACATTTTAGTAACAAAAATTCCAGCACAAGCAGCACTTATAGTTGCAATCCACACTGGGAACACTATTGCTGTTGGATTAACAGACCCAAGTGAACTCCTTATAGCTATAACTGTAGTTGGAATTAATTGCAATGATGCAGTATTTATAATAATAAATGTTGCCATAGAGTTTGACAAAACACTTTTATTTTTATTTTCTTTTTGCATAGATTTCATTGCTTTTAGCCCTAATGGTGTAGCAGCATTACCTAATCCTAAAACATTTGCAATTATATTCATCGAAATTTCTTTGTGTACTTTACTATGTTTATTTATTTTTGGAAACAAAAAGTTAATAAATGGTCTAAAACATTTTGTTAATTTATCTATTACAGACGTTTTATTTGCAATTTGCATAATTCCATTCCATAAACAAATAGTACCTAATAAATTAATGCACAAACTAACAGCATCATTAGTGCTTTCAAATATTGATGTATTTAATTTATCCAAGTTACCCGAAATTATTGCATATGAAAATGATATAATTATAAAAATTGGCCATACTATATTTAGCATCTTATCACCTAAGTAATTTTATTCTTAAATATAAATTTTATTCCAATTTTATTTGACATTTTAATTATTTATGGTATATTATTTAGTAAAAAGTGTACAAAATAAATTAGTTTGGGAGGTAATTATGAAATCAACAGGGATTATAAGAAAAGTTGACGAATTAGGTAGAGTTGTTATACCTATTGAAATAAGAAATAAATTTAATATTGCA
This sequence comes from uncultured Clostridia bacterium, assembly GCA_934167435.1. Taxonomy (GTDB): domain Bacteria; phylum Bacillota; class Clostridia; order TANB77; family CAG-508; genus CAG-269. The sequence continues at coordinate 25,113 of CAKPKZ010000006.1, forward strand.
GAAAAAGATCCTATAGAAATTTATGTAGATGGCAGTTCAATAGTGTTAAAAAAATTTGAACCAAATTGTATATTTTGTGGGAATACAAAAAATCTTTCAACTTTTAAAGATAAATTAATATGTAGTAAATGTTCTACTAAAATAGCATCTTTAGACGATCAGGAAAAATAAAAAAATCTCGTAAACATGAGATTTTTTTATTTTATATAAAATTTTTATATATTTCATTTTTATTAACATTTCGGTCTTTTGCAATTTTTTTAATTATATCCTTCTTAGTATAACCCTCATCTTCATACAATTTATAATGTTCCTCTAATGTTAAATTATCAAATCTGTTTTCATCATCTTTATTATTATTTCCTTCTATTACAATTACTATTTCACCTTTAATATTTTCAGCAATATTAATAAGTTCATCTATATCCTTCCTTATAAACTCTTCATGTATTTTTGTTAATTCTCTTGCCAATACTATTTTTCTATTTTTTAATATATCTTTAAGATCTATTAAAGTTGATTTTAATTTATGTGGTGCCTCATATAAAATTACTGTTTTTTTACACTCTTCAATTTCAATTAATTTATTTTTTCTTAATTTTTTATTAAGCGGTAAAAAGCCTAAAAAGCAAAAACTTTTAGTATCCAAACCTGAACAAATTAAAGCATTAATCATTGCACAAGCCCCTGGTATCGGAATAACTTCAATATTATTTTCAATACACTGCTTTATTAGCTCTTCTCCTGGATCAGAAATTCCTGGTGTTCCAGCATCTGAAACAATTGCAACATCTTGTCCGCTTTTAATTTTTTCTATTAATTCTAAAGATTTATTATCCTCATTATGCCTATGACAACTTATAAGCGGTTTTGAAATTTCAAAATGATTTAATAATTTTAATGTATGTCTAGTATCTTCAGCAGCTATTATATCAACAGACTTTAATACATTAAGAGCCCTTAATGTTATATCTTCTAAATTACCAATAGGAGTTGCAACAACATACAATCTTCCCTTATTACTATTCTCCATTACTCATTCTCACTTTCCATAATATTATTATTATAAATTTTATTTATTTCATCCGTATATTTACCTTCTTTATTATATATATAAATATTATCTTTTATTTTTATAAATGGTTTAGCATTTTTTACTCCTTTTATTAGCACAATTTTAGGGCTTTTTCCAACTTCTGAACACACCATTCTTAACTCTTTAGGTTCTATTTTATATTTTCTCATTAAATATATTATATCAACAATTCTCTCTGGTCTATGTACCATATAAAATTCGCCCTTATCCTTTAACAATTTATTCGAAATACTTATAAAATCTTCTAGGGTTGCTGTAATTTCATGTCTAGACAATTTCTTTTTTTCACTTTCATTTATTAACCCAGTATCTTTCTTTTTGTATGGTGGATTTGTAACTACAACATCAAAATAATTTTGAGCATATATTTTATTTAAGTTTAATATATCCTCATTAATTATATCAAATTTATCCTCTAAACTATTTAACTTAATACTTCTTTTAGCCATATCATATACTTCTTTTTGTATCTCTACCCCCACCACTTTTTTTAAACTTGTTTTTCCACAAAGAAGTGTAGCTATTATTCCAGTTCCTGTCCCTAAATCTATTACATTCGCATCTTTTTTTATATTTTTTGCAAAATCAGATAAAAGAACACTATCTATACCAAAACAAAATCCATCCTTTTCCTGTATTATTTGTAATCCCTTTAATCCTAAATCATCTATTCTTTCATTTGCTTTTAATTCTACTCCCATAGTTCACCTTTTTCTTTTTTTCGAATATTATATAATAAATTTACTGTAATTGCAAAATTATTATTAAGGAGGAGATATATATGGCAAATTTATATAGAGCAAATTACAACTCATCTAATGAGTATAGAGGCGAAGATAAACAAAAACCTAAACCAAAACCACCTCCAAAAAAGAAAAAAACATCATTCAAGCAAATGAAAAAGAACACAATTTCATCTTTAAATGATGTTGAAAAATTTTTAGGTGATTTTCAGCGATTTACACGCTATGTACAAATATACAAGTTTTTTAAATAATTATTTTTCTCTTGTATATTCTTGAGCTAATTCATCACATGGACTTCCATCTATAATAAATTTTACACTATTTATCTCAGTAAGTTC
>CAKPKZ010000007.1 GCA_934167435.1 uncultured Clostridia bacterium
AAGTGTCTTTACATTTTTTTATTTTATTCTATTTTTTATGTTTACTATTTCCCCAGAAAATTTAACTCATATATAATTTCATCACATTTCACTTCTAATTTTTCTATTTTCTATTTATTATATTTTTTTCCTTTTCTACTATTGTAATAGTTTTTCTAAGATTTTATCAATATTAGGAAAAACAATATTTTTCATCCCATGGTTATATAAATTTAAAACTTTATTAGATTTATATATTATCTCTGTTTGTAATTGATTAGATACTTTTATAGGAACTTTGTTTTTTATATATTGACTTTCTATATAATCCAATGTTACTGGGAACATATTTTGTATTAAAAATGCACTGTATGTATTTGCAATATCTCCAAAAACAATAGTATCAACAGATGGATTTTTACCTAATTTTATTTGTTTTTGAATTTTGCTATCGTATACTTTCTTATATTTTTCTATTTTTGTGCTAACAGGAATAAACCATATAATATTATCATATTTTTTACTTTTAATACAATAATAACAAGGTCTTTTATTTCCACTTTCTTTATTTTTCATCAATTCTGGATCATCCATAATATCAAAAAATGAATCTTTTATAAAATAAAAATATCCTACATCTATTTGCATAACTATTTCTCCTTATATTATCAAAGGCTTACCATTTCTGGTAAGCCTCGAAAATTTATACACTCTCTAATTTGTTAGTCGCTCAAAGAGGCGGCGACAAACACATTTATTCACTCTCTCATTTATAACTCGCCAAAGAGGCGGCGACAAACACATTTATTAAAAACAATGATGTTCTTAATTATTATATTCATAATAGCATGAAATATGTCATTTTGTCAATAATTTTAATAAATTTCCCTCAACATTGTTATAGTTTATCCTCTTTAAAGTTCGTGTATTTGTTTATGATACAAAAACTGTCGTGGCATCAAAGTTTTGTGCAAAAAGAGCAGGAACAAAATATAAAACCATACATATATGGTCCTACCCGCAAAATCTTGCTATTACTAGCATACAAGTTATATGTCTAAAAAATAAAAACGCCTTAAAATCGATTTTAGCGTGTTATAATTACAAAATTATATTATGGATTTGTAATCTAAAATTATATAATATTTATAAGAAAATTTATTAAATTATTTTATTAAATTATAATGCAAAATTATTTACAAGCATTATTAACAAATGTTCGTTAATAAAAAATTATATGAAAAATTTAACTTTATCTTAATTACAAAATTTTTTCACTTTTAATTGTAAGTTTAATTTTTTACTTTTAAGAAATTTTTATTTTATATTTTAATAGAATAAATTTTTTATGTATTTATTTTTCTGGTTTAAAATTTATTTTAAATTTAATATGTAGTTTTCATTTTCTTATTTATTTTACTTTTACTCCTATTAAATATAATAAGTCTATTGCTTGAAGATGATTTATTATTGCACCTTTTATATCTTCTACCGAAATTGAAATTCCTTCTATTTGGCAACTTGATAGATCAATATCTTTTAAACTAGTTTTTAAAAATCTTGTGTATACTAAATTCACATTATCAAAACAAACGTTTTTCAATTTATTTTCTTGGAAATAACTATTTTGCAATCCTGTATTTTGAAACATTATGTTTTCTATACTAGACATATATAAATTGATATAACTCGCATTTGTTTCTATAAAAGATACATTGTGAAATCTATTTTCGATAAAATTACTCCCAGAAATTTTACAATTATTAAATCGGCATCTAATAAAGGAATTTTCGGAAAATTCTGTATTAGAAAAATTGCAATATTCAAAAATTACATCTATAAATGTTGTTTTTTCTAATATTCCTTTTTGTATACTAATATTATTAAATTTACAATTTTTAAACTCTATTTGGTATAGATTTATATTGTTATATTCTTCATTTTCAAAAATACTATAATTTATATCAGTTTCATTATTAAGATTTTTTAAAAGGTTTTTTGTTAATTTTCCAATATTTAAATTTTGAGGTTTAACAATTTTCATTTTATCACCAATTCTTTTGTTACACTAGTACAAATTAAGTCAACTGCGTTTTCTATTCCTAGTGAATCACTATTAATACAAATGTCATAATTAGAAGGATTACTCCAATCTTTTTCTGTATAATATTTATAATGATTAGCTCTTAATTTATTTATTCTGTTTATTTCTTTTTCTGCTTTAACTTTATCTAGTCCATAGAAATTGACAGCTCTTTTAATTTTGTTATTCATATTGCTACTTACAAATATTTTTAAGACATTTTTTCTATCCTTTAATATAAAATCTGCACACCTACCTATTATTACACATGATTCTCTATTTGCAATTGTGCTAATTAATTCTGACTCTTTAATAAACAACTCATCTGCATTATTTAATCCATAATAATAACCATTATTAAAGCTATCTAATATGTTTCTTTTTTGTTCATTATCTTCAATGTACTTAGCAGATAACCCAGTATCTTTAACCATTTTTGAAATAAATTCTTTATCATATAATTTTATTCCTAATTTTTTAGCTACTAATTTTCCAATATACCTTCCTCCTGAGCCATATTCTCTAGAAATTGTAATTATAATTGAATTATTATTCTGAATATTTTCATATTTATCATGTTCTATTTTTTCAGATTTATAATTTCCATTTTTTAATTTTTTAGATTCTTTTATTAATAATATCATTGCTAAGATAAAAGCTAATCCGTCAGCTACAGGTCCTGCACTTAGTACTCCAACAATACCGAATATTTGACTTAATATTACCATTGATGGTATTAAAATAACAATTTGTCTTGAAAGCGATAATATTGCACTTTTAGTACTTTGCCCTATTGCCTGAAAGAATATTCCAGAAGGTATTTGAACTCCATTAAATATGCAAAGCATTAAATATGTTCTAAATGCTAAACATGCAAAGTCCATATAATTTTCATCGCCGCTACCAAATAATAATATTAATTTGTCAGGTATTGTTTGGAATAATAAAAATGCTATAGCACTTATTACTACACTTGAACCTAAGACAATTTTTAATGTTTGTTTTACTCTGTCAAATTTCTTGGCACCGTAATTATATCCCCGAATTGGTTGGCTACCAGCTGCAATACCAATAATTATACTATTTAATATTTGACTTATTTTCATAACAATTCCTAATACAGTAATAGGTATTTCTGCACCATATTTACTTTGTGCACCATATTTTCCAAGTAGATTGTTTTCAGTAGCCATAACACATACAAAACTCATTTGTGTTATAAAACTGCTAATTCCAAGTGTTGCTATTTTTTTACAAATATTTGACTTTAATTTAAAAGATTCTTTATTTAATTTTATAGTTTTAAACTTTTTTATGTATAAAGCATTTAATATAAATGTAGTAACCTGACTAATAACAGTAGCAATTGCTGCACCTTCTACTCCTTTGTGTAAAACGAATATGAAAATTGGGTCTAATATAGTATTTAATACAGCCCCAAATATCATACTAAACATAGAATATTTAGGACTTCCATCAGCTCTAATTATTGAATTTAATGTTGTACCTATCATAGAAAACGGAAAACCAATTGCAATTATTGTTCCATATGTCATTGCATAACTTTCTAAATTTTCTGTACATCCAAATATTTTTAAAAGTTTTGGCAAAAATATTAATGTTGCTATGCAAAATATCATTGAAACAATTACTGAAAGCATTATTCCATTGCCAACACCATTTTGTGCTTCATTTTTCTTTTTTTCTCCTAATTTTAAACTTAAATAAGCTGATGAACCATCCCCAAACATTAGTGAAAATGCTAATCCTATCATTACCAAAGGAAATACTACATTTGTTGCTCCATTTCCTAAATATCCTACCCCTTGTCCAATGAAAATTTGATCTACTATATTATATAGTGAGTTAACTAACATTGATATTATACAAGGTATTGAAAATTTTCTTATTAATTTTCCTATTTTTTCTTTTCCTAATATATTTTCTTGCTCCATCTTTTTCTCCTTTTTTCTATTTTTATTAATATATAATTCCATTTTTTTTACTATATTGTTCAAAAACTTTTATACATTCATTTCTATCAATTTGATTTAATTCCAACCAATGGTTATTAGTTCCATTTAAGTAGTCATAAATTTTGTTATCTCTAAATCCAATTTTATCGGCATCTTCTTTAGTACACCCATAATACACTTTTTTTATATTTGACCAAATTATTGCAGATAAGCACATTGGACATGGTTCACAAGAAGTATATAATATATAATCTGCCAAATCATAGGTTTGCAAAAATTTGCAAGCATTTCTTATAGCTATAATTTCTGCATGTGCAGTTGGATCATTTTGAATTAAAACTTGATTATTACCATTAGCTATTACATTTCCTTCCTTATCTACAATTACAGCTCCAAACGGTCCACCTTCTTTATTAAATATTCCATTTTCTGCATTTTGTTTAGCTATTTTCATAAATTTATTTATTTTTATCACACCCTTTATTTAATTATTTATATTATTTAGAAATCTGAAATATATACAGTATTTCCATGTTCTTTCCATTTTAACAACGCCACTTTTAATTTATATCATAAAACCTTATAATTATCAACTAATTATTTTATTATTGTTCCATTTTTGCTATTATTAATATATAATATAAAAACATATAAGGAGGTTATTATGAAACTAACAAAAATAGAAACTAATATAAAAAGAAACTTATATTTACAAACTAATTTTAATTTAAATTTTATTTCTTCATCAAATTATATAGAAAATCAAGTAATAAATATATATCCTCATTTGCAAGGTCAGTCTATAATAGGCTTTGGTGCTGCAATTACTCAAAGTGCTGCTTATGTTCTAAATAACATTGACGAACAAATTGCAAACCAAATAATTGATGAATACTTTTCTAATGAAGGTTTAAGTTATTCTATATGCCGACTTCCAGTTGGAAGTTCTGACTTTTCTCCAAAAAGTTATTCATACTCTTATAAAGAGGATTTATCAGACTTTAGCATTGAAAATGATAAATTTATAATACAAACTATAAAAATGGCTCAAAAAAGATCTTCAGATCTAAAATTCTTAGCAAGTCCATGGTCTCCACCTGCTTTTATGAAAAGTAATAATAATTTATATCATGGTGGAAAATTATTAGAAAAATATCAGACATTATGGGCAAAGTATCTTGTTAAATATGTTTTAGAATATAAAAAAGAAAACATAGACATAAATTATATGACAATTCAAAATGAACCAAATGCATCACAGCCTTGGGAATCTTGTACCTATACTTCGCAAGAAGAATCTAATTTTCTTAAAAATTACTTGTTTCCAATATTTAAGAAAAACGGTTTAAATACAGAATTTTTAATTTGGGATCACAATAAAGAAGGCCTTGTAGACAGAGCTATTATAGAATTAATAGACAATAATGCTCTTAATTATGCAGCTGGTGCAGCTTTTCATTGGTATACAGGAAGCTGTTTTGAAAACATAAAACTTTTTCATGATCTATTTCCAAATAAACTTTTAATACATTCAGAAGGTTGTACAGGATATTCTAATTTTAAACCTAAAGATGAATTGTTTAATGCTGAATTATATGCAAGTGAAATTATAGGTGATTTTAATGCTGGCTCTAATGCCTTTATAGATTGGAACATTGCATTAAATTATCAAGGAGGTCCAAACCATAAAAATAATAATTGCAATGCTCCAATAATGATAAATAAACAAAACAATAACTATATAAAAACACCTGTATTTTACTATTTATCACAATTTTGTAAATATATAAAACCTGGTGCAAAAAAGATTGCTTCTAGTACATATACAGATAGTATAAATGTAATTGCATTTAAAAATATTGATAATAGTATTGTTGTTGTTTTATTAAATAAAACAGATTTAAATAAAGAATTTAATTTATGTTACAAAAATTATTTTTTTCATGATAATTTAGATAGCCATGCAATTGTAACTTTTGTAATAACTGATGATTAGTTTACTATAATTTTACCAAATTAAAAGAATATTAAAACAAAATTATATTTTAATATTCTTTTTTTATTTTAATTATTTACATATGCAAATTTAAAAAGTCTATATTTCCCGATTGATCTGAAACTTTAGTATTATTAGCACCTTCCATTTTAGGATTTTTTAATCTTTTTCTCTTTTTAACAAATTGGTCATATTTTCTTAAATTGGTCATATTTGTTTTTGTTTCTGTTTCATGTTTATGCCTAGCTCCACTATTTCTATAACGTGCATACATTATACCAAAATATATAAATCCACTTAACAAAAATACCCAAGGCCAATTTTCATCATCACTAATTGTACACATCATTGCTATTATTCCTATAACTTCAACAATTGCTGAAACTAGAAGAAGTTTTGGCATATGTATTGGAACACTTCCCATTGTTTCTTTTGTTCTTGCGTTTACAGCAACATAATGAAGTAAAGTTTTATCACCTTTTTTTTGCATATAACTATAAAGCCATACTGGCAAATATGCAGACTTCCATTGCTGACCTTTAATTTCTAAGTTTTCTGATTCCCATTTAACTCCACGATCGTAATTTTTTAGCGTATCATTTGCTGCAAATCTTGCAATATCTTTTGATTGTTCTTGTACTAAGTCCTTTAACTCGTCTATATTAGTATCTCTCTTTTCAGATGTATAACCTTTTATATAATTAGCATCCCACTTAACACAATTTTCTGTATCAAAGGGCATAATAGAATTAATTATATTTGTAGTTTTATCTTTAGATTTTGTATTTAACTTATCTTTACTAGACTCTACTGTTAGCCCTTCTATTGTTAAGTCAAACTCTCTTTCTACATCATATAAATCAGCATCATAATATTCTTCTTCTGCATTATCTCCATGTTTTTCTGTCCATCTTCTAGTTTCGTGTTCTCCTTGTCCTTTTAAACATGCATGCGTATTTGCATCAATTATCATATATGGTAGATAAACTCCCATTATATTATCTGTTGTAAATTCTTTTCTAAATGTTGGATGAGCAAAGAATTTTCTTTTGCCAACAAAGTGTTCAATAGCTTGTTTAGCATCTTTTTTCGGTACACTAAATGGTAATACTGTGTCTGGAACAGCCCCATTAGGAATTTGTTCGTTTACTGACAATGTATTTCTACACCAATGACACCTTGCTTGTGTAGCTTTGGCAGTATCAACTACTACCTCAGCTCCACAGCTACTACATTTAAATGTTAACATGTCATTTGTGTCTGCAATTATATTTGTAGCTCCTGATCCAACAATTTCCCCTTCGAGTTTACTTATATCTTTTTCCATAGAATCTAATTTTTCTGGTTCGAATTCATGCCTACAAAAATTACATCTTAATTTACCATTTTTTACATTTAAAGAAATGTCAGTAGCCCCACATTTTGGACATTTATTTTGACCATCTTTTGCTCCAACATCTGTTTGAACTACTGTTGCTTCATTTTCTTCGTTTTCATTCATTTTTTAAACCCCCAACAATTTTTTCTTTGCTTCATCAAAATCTGCTTGAGAAATAACTCCATCATCAAGTAATTTTTTTAATTTTCCTAATTTTTCGTATGGGTCTTCTGCAGGTTGTTGAGGTTGAGAAACTGGTTGTTGGAAAGCTCCCATAGTTCCTCCTGCTGCATTAATTCCCATTCCCATAAATGCCATTCCTGATCCGCCATTATTTTCTCCTGCAGCTTGGAATCCACGAGCAACTGATTGTTGCATAAATGAATTTCCTCTAGCACCTGATAGAGCATCTGCTTTTTTAACATCACTAAGTAATTTCTTAGAGTCTTCATCGTATTCGATAGCAGTTATTGCAACTTTAACAATTTCTAATCCTCTATCTGATTTCCATCTATATCCTTCTTCTACCGCTTCTGATAAACTTTGTGCAAATCCTATTTGGTCACCTTGTATTTTTGTTATACGATTTCCTCTACTTGGATCATTTGTATAATTTGAGAACGCTGCTGATAAACTTCCAACAACTTCATTAAATAATTGTTCTCCAGCAGTATTATCCATGTCTGCAAAATCAAATATCTCTGCATCTGGTCTTAAATATTCCATTGGAACAAAGTTTTTTACAAACAATATTGGATCTATAATCTTCATAGTATATGTACCTCTTGTAATTGCTCCAACTTGTGAATTCATATATGCATCATCCCAATATATTTCAGATTGTGTTCCAAATCTATTTCCTGGTATTTCTTTTAAATTAACATATACAACCATTTGTTCTCCACCAGGTATTCCTCCAAATTTAAATCTTTCCCATGAAGTTTTTATTGTTGATGATATAATTCCATCTCCTGCTAAAAACGATTTTGAATTTTGATCATCTGTTGAATATATAAATCCTCCTGGTTCTGTAATGAAACCTGTTATTGCTCCATCTTGCATTGTAATTAATGCTGTTCCCTCTGGTACTACTATTTTACTTCCATTTGTTATTATATTTTCTGACCCTTTAGTATTTGAACCTCTACCATTTTCTGTCCCTCTTCTTTCTGCTCCAAAAATTGCTGCTGTTGCTGGTACATCGCTTCTTGGTACAATAAAGTCTTTCCATTGGTCAGCGAATGTTCCTCCTAATGCTCCTGCAAATGCTTTAATAAATCCCATATTAATTTCCTCACTTTCTATTATTAAATTTTAATTTTAAATCTTATAATTATTATATAACATAAAAGCCAAGTAAATGTCAATTACTTAGCCTTTATTTTTTGTTATATATTGTCGTTCCTAATAGTTTCTATAATATTTTGTTTATTAATTTTATTCATAGAATATCTCATAATAATTCCAATAACAACAGCCACAAATACAATAGCAACAGCAATTGATTTATATGGTAAAACATATTCCATTTCCATACTATTTCTGAATACATTATACATACCATAAGATAATACTAATCCAATTGGTATACCAATAATTAAAGATTTAACACCATAGAAAACGCTTTCTAATCTAATCATTCTATTAAATTCTTTTCTTGTCATTCCTATTGATTTAAGCATTGCAAATTCTTTTTTTCTTAAATTCATATTTGTTGTTATTGTGTTGAAAATATTTGTTATTCCTATTAATGTAATTACTCCAATAAATCCATACAAGAATATTGAGATAACTAATATAACTGCATTTTCAGCCTTGACTGATTTTTCTATATTAAATGTATTCAAATTAGAATTAGTAAGATTATTATCATTTTTATATTGTTCAACTTCTTCATCTAATTTATAAGCATCATTTGATTGTGCATATAATGAAACACTTTCATACCCAGTTTTGTTTATGAATTCTTCACTCACAATAAAAAATGCATTGTAATTATACACAATGTTTACTCCCTTAGGTCTCTCTTCTGTTCTTGCTACTATTTTAACGTTATATTCCTTGTCTCCTATTTTTCCAGTTACAGTATCTCCCTTTTTCCAAGTGTACATACTACCTTGGATTCTTTTTCCTTGGTCATTTGTATTAATATTGTTATCAATCAAAATTGCTCCATCTTTGTATGTTTCATAATCTCCGCCTATTTTTTTCAAATAAGCTTCATATACATTTTTGCTTAATGAAATAACATTTATTGTATCTATTTGTTCTTGGTCTGAATTTGACTCTGAATATCTTGCTTTAATATCTTTTCCATATTCAGTTAGTTCTGCTTTGTGTTTTTCATCCATATTCATTTCGAATGAATTGCTTTTATTTATTGATACCTCTCCTACATCTGGCAAGTTTGATATGTCTGTTAACATTTTTAAATTTTTTGCTTGTTCTTTTGCAAATTCTTCTGTATCTTCAGGTGACGCACTTGTGTACGCATATACTACATAATTATAATCTTTTTCTGTATAATATGCACTTGACATTTTGAATCCATATTGTATAAAACTTGATATTGCAATAAATATTACTACACTTACTATTATTGAAATTACAGTAGTTCTATATTTTCTCTTACTTCTTTTTAAGTTTTTGTATGCAATTTCTCCACCTGTTTTAAATATTTTTGTTATGATTTTTGGACATTTTATTTTCTTAGCTTTTAGTTTTACATCTTCTGAACTTCTTATTGCTTCAATTGGTGTGATTTTTGATGCTTTTTTAGCTGAATTTCTGCAAGATAACCATATTGTTACAACTGATACAATTATACTTACGACTATTGCTGGCCATGATATTCCATATGTCAATAAAGTTCCACTTGATACATAATCTTTTAATATGTAATTTACTACATTTACTAATATATAAATTGCAAATATTCCACTTAAAATTCCTAGAGGTATTCCTATAAGTCCTAATATAAAGCCTTCAAAATAAACACTTTTTTTGATTTGTTTTTTTGTTGCTCCAATGCTTGAAAGCATTCCATATTGTTTTAATCTTTCTGTTATTGATATTGCAAATCCATTTCTAATAACAAATACACTTGATACTAGAACTATTCCCATTATAAATGCTCCTAGTCCATAAATTGTTCTTAGTGTTTCATCATCTAGACTTGCTCCTTGAAATGATAATAATTCTTTATTTATTTTTACCTTATATTTATAACTTTTATATGTTTTATTTAACCCGTTAACTACATTTAAATCATTTGCTTCAGTTCCAGAGTCTGCTTTTACCATTTGGTTTATGCTTTCTGTATTTTTTACATAGTCATTTGGATTTGTATATAGAACTGCTATATTTGCTTTTTTATTTATTGTTTGCATTTTTGTGATAGCTGTAAACCAGTCTACTTCATAAGGTTCAATTGCAACAGTTGGTCGTTCTATTATGCCAACTATTTTATATATTTTTTGAGTTGTGTTTACATTTAATGTTATAGTATCTCCAACTTTGTAATTTGTTTTAAATTTTTCATTAATTCTAGTTGAAATTGCAAGTTCACTATCATTTTCGGGTAATCTACCATCTTTTACATTTATAGCCATATTATTTAAAAACTTGTCATTCATTGAAATAACATTAACAAGTGTCTTTTCTTCTTCTCCTGTTGATGTTTTTCCATTTGGTAAATAACTATACCCTAGTTCTTCTGATAAGTAATAGTCTTTAACTCCTCTATTTTCTTCTATATATTTTAGTTCGTCTTTTGGTACATTATATAATATTGCATGATAATTTCCTTGACTATTTTTAGCTGTCTCTACAAATGTTTTTTGAAAGCTTGTTATAAGACCTGCTACGCCACATATTAAAGCTGTTGATAAAATAATTCCGATTATAATTACAATTGACCTTTTCTTATTTAGCTTTAAGTCTTTTATACTTAGTTCATTTAAAACTTTCATTATTTTCCATTCCTTTCATCTTTAATTACTTTTCCATCATCAATTGTTATAACCCTATCTGCTTCTAGTGCAATTTTTTCGTCATGTGTTATTACTATAACTGTTTGATTATACTTTTTATTTGAAAGTCTTAATAATGAAATAATTTCTTCACTTGCCTTTGAATCTAAATTTCCAGTAGGCTCATCTGCAAGCATTAATGCAGGCTCATTCATTATTGCTCTACCAATGGAAACTCTTTGCTGTTGACCTCCTGATAATTGATTTGGCAAATTGTATTTTCTCTTTTCTAGCCCCAATGTTTTTAATAAATCATTTAACCTTCTTTCGTCAACATTTCTTCCATCTAATTTTGTTGGTAATGTGATATTTTCTGAGACATTTAAAACTGGAATTAAATTATAAAATTGATAAATTAACCCAATTTGTCTTCTTCTAAAAATTGCAAGATTATCATCATTTAAAGTATAAATATCTTTTCCGTCTATAAAAACCTTTCCTGATGTTGGTCTGTCTACTCCACCTATTAAGTGTAACAATGTAGATTTTCCGCTTCCGCTTGCTCCTATTATTGCAACAAATTCTCCTTTTTGTACTGAAAACGATATGTTATCTACGGCTTTTACTTGATTTTCTCCTTTTCCATATATTTTGCATAAATTTTCAACTCTTAATATTTCCATTTCTAATCCTCCTAAAAAATATGTTATATTAAGTATAATCATTAAAAGTGACTATTAAGTGACTATGAAACTATAAAAATTGTCACAAAATAACATTTAGAGTTTTTTTAGAATATAATTTATAGAGGTGTTTTTATGATTACAAATATTTTTAACACTGCCAAAGCAACTATTAAAGGCGGAAAAAAATACCCTAATATTGAGGGTACTGTTACATTTAAGGAAACTAAATCTGGAACATTGGTTACTGCTAAAGTTAAAGGTTTACCACAAGCGATTGGTAGATGTAAAGGTAGATTTTTTGGTTTTCACATTCACGAGGGTAATTCTTGTACAGGAAATATAAATAATGAGTTTGCAAATGCTAAAGCTCACTTTAATCCTACAAATTGTGATCATCCTTTTCATGCTGGAGATTTGCCACCATTAATTGAAAATAATGGTTATGCTTATATGAGCGTTTTAATAAATAAATTTAAAATTAAAGATATTTTAGGTAAAGTTGTTATTATTCATGACTCTCCAGATGACTTTAAAACTCAACCAAGTGGAAATTCTGGAACTAAAATTGCCTGTGGCAAAATAGAATAGATTTTTCTATTCTATTTTATTGGTTGAATTCATATTTCATTTTTTCTCTTTTTCGTAAATATATCATATAATAAGCTATACTTATTTGAGCTATCATAAATAATGCAGATAATCCAAGCATATATCTTAAGCCTATTTCATACATTAAACCGCATAAATACACACCTATTGCTTCTCCTAAAAACCTAATTATATGGCATATATTTGAAAAACTTAACTGATATTTATTTTCTAATCTATTTATATATACTGCCTCGCAAATGTTTTCGTATGATGTTGAAATAAATATAGACCATGTAATTGCAATTAAAGTAATCAACACATTGTTTGATATAAAAGCAATTACATAAGCTAAAAATCTAATTCCAAATTTTATTGTAATTGTTAAATAATCATTTTTTGGTGTTAAATATCTTAATGCTATAATTCCAAATATATCTGCTAATAATCCTACTATTAGCAAATAATTAGTTGCTACATTATCGCTAAACTTAAAGTAATTTGTAAGTGTAAGCATTTTTAAGCCTAATGCTGTTGACATTGCTATTGTTGCAATTAATACATAAATAGAATATAAATTTAAAATTTTATCTTTAAAAATATGTTTTAAAGATATGTCTTCATGTTTATTTTTTGTAGAATTATTTACTTTTATATTTAATAATACTGTAAAAGAAAATAGTAAAAATATATTGGCTATAAGTAAACATACGTTATAATTTACAATCAAACCCGCTATACTCTTTCCAATGAAAATTCCACCAAATAAAATACCAATATCTCTAAATAAATATTCTGTTAGTCTACGTTTACTATAGATTATTCCAGTTTTTACAATTGTTGTTATTAGAGGATAAATACTAGTAATAATTATATATTCTGTTACAATATCTATAATTATTGATAAATTAATTAATTGCATAGACATTGTGTTATTTAACGTATATAGCCAACTCATATTCACTAATTTAATTATTAATACAATTACTAGCATATTTTTTAGTTTGTCTAATTTTACGTACTTTCCAATTAATGCAATAATTATACAACTAATAAATGTTCCTATACTTAATATATTACTAATATTAGTAACTGTAAAATTATTATCTTGCATCCAAAGCTGTCTAAAATTTCCCCATAATCCAACAGATATACTAAAAAAAGCTAGCATAATTAATATTTTATTTTCTTCTTTTACCTTGTTCATTTGTTACTCCATTTCTTTTATGTAATTGTATATTTCATTCCAATTCTTTTTATTTATAATATCTCCATGCTGAATATCATTGTATTCAGTAATTCTTATAACTTTTATTCCCGCTTCTGATACTTTTGTACAATTGGCTAATTGATCATCTATAAATAAATCTATATTTTCTCTTTGACATACTTCTAATTTATTTCTTGCATTAACTATCAACTCATCATAATAAATATTATTTTTATCTAACCAATCTTTACTCAATTTATAAGGATCTTCATGAAATTCTGAATCTCTTGCTGTTATTATATAAATTTTATGCCCTTCATTATGTAATTTTCTTATAATTTCTACACAATTTTTTCTTGGTTCTTCCTTTTTAGTAATTTCTTCTTGTATAACACTTAGAAAATATTTTAATTCTTCATAAGTAAATCCATACTTTATTTGATATATATTTCCATTATTGCTATCCTCAACATATTTATCTTCTTCATTTTTATTTTCTTTTCCTAATTCATTAGCATATTTTTCTGCTGCTAAATTTAATTTATCTCTAATATCTGTTAATGTATCATCTATATCTATTCCTATATTCATTTTTTCTCCTTTTTTCTATATATACTTGATATTTTATATAATTTTATTATTTATGAATTTTTACATTTATACATATAATTTTCTGTTTTTCTTAAATAAATTGTAGCAATAATCAAGAAAAACATTAATATATCAATTGTTATCGATAATATGTTTACATTGTAAAAATAATTATATAATACAAATACTAAACTATAACTTATTAATTGCCCCAAAAGCATGTAAATGTTAAATACCATTATATGTTCTTTTCTATATTTTTCCAAATTATCTATTTTAATCGCAGCATAGACTGCACTACATGATTCAGACTCAATTATCGTTCCAAATGAGTTCATTAATATATAATAAATTAATAGCGTTATAAAACTTGCATTAAATACAACAAATAGTGATGATATAAAAATCACTATTGCCATATATGGATAAAATTTTTTATTTATATTTTTGTTGTTTATTAATTTTAATAATTCTTCTAAAAAACATGCAGTTATATATGTTTCTTAAATGTTTCTTATCTTTAGCAATTTTCCAATATTCTTTTAAATTCATTTTATTATCTTGTACTGTAAAATTCTTAATTTTTAAAGATATTAATATTATTGATATTGATTCTACTGATAATATAGCAAATAAAGCATTATATGAAAATCTTTCTATCACAAATCCAGAAAATATTGGCGTTAATATTGCTGTAATATTTTCTAAAATATTTAAACTTGCCAAATAACTACTCATTGATTTATTACTATTTGATCCTATAACCATTAATTCATAAGGTGCTGCATAAAATATTGTTCTCATTGTATCTAAAGTTTTAAATAAAAAAATATAATTAACAATATTTTCTTTAAATATAATCAAAATTACTATACTTAATACACCCAATATAAAACTTATCCTGTATATAAAGCTAGCATTTTTTGAGTTTATTATTTTTAGTACTATATATTCTAATACAAATCCTAAAACTACTGAATATACAGTATATTTCAAAATAAAATTCATATCGTTATTTACAATTTTTAATATGTATATATTAAAAAACAATGAAAAAAATACACTCATAAATTTTCTTAAAAAGGCAATTATTGCTATATATTTTCTATTATTTTTCTCTATTTATTTTTAAGACCTTTACTTCTTTAGTTATTACAAAATTTTTATTATATATATTATTACATTTTTTTCTTATAGTTCATACTCCTTAACTTCGCAGTTTTTTTGACCACTAGTATTTAATATTAAACCATCTTCTGGAAGCGGTTCAAAATAATACTTAATTGTTCTTGCAACTGCACCATGAGTTACTAAAAGAATATTCTTATCACTATATTTTTCTTTTATATCATCTATAAAAGCATGGATTCTATTAAACAATTCTGGCAAGGTTTCTAGTCCATCTGGTATATTAGTACTATAATAATTATAGTAGTCTGTAATATAATAATCATCAATTATTGTATTAGTTAAAACTCCTCCATCTCTTTCCATTATTCTTTCATCGTAAATAACAGGAATATTATTAACATTTACAATTTCACAAGTGTGTTTTGTTCTTATCATAGGGGAACAAATAATTAAATCTATATCTAAGTTCTTAACTATTTTACTTGCTTCTTCGGCTTGCTTAATTCCTATTTCATTTATATCTTCATCAAGTCTGCAATTATATTTATTTTCTTTATTACATTTTGTTTGGCCATGCCTAATTACATACAGTTTCATACTTCTTACTCCTATTTTCTAATATTATCTTCTAACTTAAAAAAATCATTTCTAATCAAAATATCTTCTAGATATTCTCCTTTTTTCATCCAAATAACGTTCTTTCTTTTTCTTGGATATAATCTATAATAAGCATCTTTAACGCCATTTAGAAAATCTTCATTATTCCCTCTATTTTTACATCTTTCAAGTATTTCTTCTATCATATTTTCTTCCGGATAAACAACATAATAATTAATATTATTTTCTTCTAGTAAATTAATAATTTCATTGTGCATTGATATTAATACTATTTCATAGGTTTCTAAATTCTTCATTATTTCATTATAATAATTATTAGGAAATTCTTTATTTAACTTTCTCGATTTTAAACCTTTTCCTTCCTCAGGATTTAACTTTTTTAGTTCATCATCTATTATATATTTAAATGAACTAGATTCTAAATCCATTACATTATTATATTTTTTTGATACAGTTGTTTTACCTATTGCACCAAAACCAGCAATTAAAATTCCACTCATATTATTTCACCCCTATTTTATCTCCAGTTTTTCATTACAAAAATGTAGTTTATCTATAATATCTTGTCCTATATGTTTATTTGCAATTTCTATAGCTTTTTCATAATTCATTATTTGATATTCAAAGTGTGCATCTACACCATATATTACCTTCAAATTTTTATATTCTGAAGCTATCTTCCAAAATTCTTTACAAGGATACACAATATTTTCTATTTCTCCTATTATAAATAAATTAGGCTGAGTTAAATTAATTTCTATTGGTATTCCATATTTTTCTGCTGTACTGCAAATTATATGTGCAACTTTTTCATCTACTTCTGTATAGTTATCTCTACTTAACATATATACATCTGGATGTGCTATTATATCTGGTATTTGCTTTTTAATTGCTGTTTTTATATACTCTGCATATTTTAAAGCTTCTTCATCAGAAAATTTATGACGTCTTATAATTAATAGCTTACTTTTATCATTATTATATATAAAATGTTGTCCTAGAACTATTTTATCTGTTTCATTTTTAAGTTCAAATAAATTTTCTTCTTGTCCTGGTAAATACTCAACCTCAAATCCAGTTTCTATTTCTATTATGTTTTTATACTTTTCTTTTAGAGATTTTATACTATTTAAATAATTATCTTTCTCATTATATTCCATTCTCATATTTTCTCTAAAATCTATTCTTTCTTTTTCTGGACAATGGTCTGTAAAAGCAACTTTTGTGAAGCCTTTCTTTATAAATAATTTCACAAAATCTTCATCTGTCATATTATTGTCAGCATGTCCACATCTTTTTGTATGTGTATGATAATTAAATTTTTGCATATTTTGTCCCCCCAACTCTTTTATAATTTCTTTTCATATATATATGCTTTCTCAGTATGTTCATTTCCAAGTTGTTCTATTTCTTTATTTTCGATTATTGTTTCATATATTTTCTCGTATCCTAATTTTTCATAAAATTTATAATTGCAAGATTCGTCTGTTAAAATTTGAAGTTTTTTCATATTGTCTTTTTTGGCAAATTCAAATACTTCTGATAATAATTTTTTTCCTATATTATTTCCTCTATATTTTTCATCTACTATTAATATTGAGATTTCTCCATCAAAATAGTTTTTAAGAGATTCTGGAGTATAATTATAATTCCTCTCATATTCTTTTAATGCTTTTAAATTTTTTATTTCTTTACTTTTATATAATCTATTTTTCATAATTTTATAAATTTTTTTAGATAATTTATGTTTTTTTGAATTTTCTTTTGAATAGCCACAAAAACCTACTAGTTTATGTCCATCTTTATATTTTATTATTTTCTCGCTTTCTTCTAATATGTCTAATAAATATATCCATGCACATATATTTGTATCTGCTTCTGCTTCTTTTTTCCCTAAATTCCATTCTTTGTCTAGTAGTTCTACAGCTTGCTTCATTTCATTATAGTTCATTAACATTTCATTCTCCTAGTTTCTTAAATAAATCTTCATATATTTCAACTTTATCTAATTTAGTAACAAATTTAATTTTATTGTTATTATCTATTACCTCATAGGATGTATCTTCCTTTATATTAGGGCAACTAATTACTTGTGTTTCAAACCATTTTTTATTTATCATATATGCTATAACAGATATATCCCAAATAACTCTTGATTCTTGTATTCCATGATATCCGTCATTGTAAAACCTACTTAATAAGTAATTGCAAAGTTCGGATTTATTTTCTAAATTGTTGTTTAGAGTATTTATGTCTATTCTAAGTTCTGATACAACATTTTTACAAGGTAATACTGTAAGTTTTACTTTTGATTCAAATACTTCTCGTACAGCTTGTATATCTTGCCTAAAATTATATTCTAAATTGTCTTTATATCCTAATTCGTTACCACCAAGCCATATTATCTCTATTTTATTTATAATTTTAGGCTCTTTTTTTATTGCTAGAGCAACATTTGTAATTGCTCCTATTGCTAATATATATGTTTTCCTATTTTTTAAAGCAATCTCAATTATTTTATTAACTGCAGGATTATTTTCTGTATATCCATTTTGAATATAATCCATTGAGCCTTTAAAAACTTTATTTGTTGTATCAAAATTTAGCCATTTACATATTTTTAGTATTTCATTATAGCTTAATTCTTGACTCTCTTTAACTGAAACTGTTCTATAAGTTTTGTGAGAGTATGGTGCAACTGTAATTGCTTCAATATTAAATTTATCTTGTGATTTTATTAAATAAGAAAGTGCAAATTGATCATCACATTCATTATATGTATCTGTGTCTAATATTACATTCATTTTATAATTTGAAATAAACTCATATATTTCTTTCCAGTTTTTTACCCTTGTCATTCCTTTTTCTTTTCTAGTAAACACTCTATCCATTAAAAGTGTGGTTATATTATTTTCCATACAATCCTTACAAATATGAACAGAATCATCAATCATTATATCTATATTGTTTTCAAAGCATTTTTCTGTTTTTCCATGTTTATCATTTTTATATGAATTTGTAAGAATTAATTTATCGTAATAAATTTTATTTTCGTTTAACCACTTTTGAGTCATTTCAACTGGCTTCGTATATTCACCATTATCTCTACCTGTAATAATAAAAATGTTATGTCCATCTTGTTTTAATTTATCTATATACTCTTTTGCTCCATCTTTAACGTCTAGTGTTTTTACAATTCTTTCAATGTTAGCTAAATAAAATTCTCTTTCCTCTTTTTCTGTCCAGTCAAACATTCCCTCTGTCATATCCAAGTTTTTATTAACAATTCCAGTTCCTCTTAGCTCTCTATCATGTTTTAAATATTCTTCTAGTAAAGCTTCATCAAAATTTGATATTACATTATCAATATCTATTCCTATGTTCATTTATTACTCCATTTTTTTCTATATTATCTTGTCTTTTTATATCAAAAAAACAGATAATTAGCAAGTAATTATCTGTTTTTTATTTATATTTTTAAATTTTGTCTATCTTTAATTTTTTCAAATCCTAAAACCTCTAATCCTTTAATAACATATTTATTTTTCATAAAATATTTCCATATGGTTTCATTCAAATAATTTTCTATCATTAAAACTTCTATGCCCTTGTCTATTCCTATGCATTCTTTTGAATACCATTCTTTTTCATTTTCTAAATTATAGGCATCTTTAAATCCATATTTTCCCCATAGTTTTTTATAATTATTATAGTAATATTCCATAGCACTAATACTTTCTTTTGGTGTAAATACAATAGAACCTATAGCTCCACATGGCGATATTGTTCCATCATTTTTCACATTCAAGTCAACATCGCATGGTTGAGCTCCTTGTGAGTTATAACCTTGTGGAGTTACACAAGCTGTTGCTCCCCAATAATCTTTTCCATATGTTTTAAATTTTGAACTATTTTCTATACAGTACAATCTATTTGCTTTTGTAGCTTTAGCAGAGTTATCAAACCATCGTATACCATCTTTATCTATGATATTTCTAAAATCAATCCAAGCATGTGAATATTGATATGTAAATATAGTTCCACAATATGTGTATACAATGTCTTTAATATTATTATAGTTTCTTGTTTTTCTTTCAAATTCAAAATACATACTTTTGTTAATTGGATATGTTGGAGAACTAACACCTAATACATACATTATTAATTGCTCTGCATACATATCCCACTGTCCCCAAAAGCCTCTTTCTGGTTTATATCCCATATAAAATAAATTATTTTCTTTATTTCTGTACCATTCCCAATTTATTTTCTTAAATAACGCTTCAGCCTTTTTTTGCACATCTTTTTTAAAATATTCTCCAGCTGTTATTGCTCCACATATAAAAATTGCTGTATCAATTATTGATATTTCACAATTCCATTCTCTTTTGCCTGTATTCATATTAACAAAATGATAATAAAATCCATTTTTTCCTTCTACATTATTTAAAAATGTATCTAATGTTCTATTTGCCCTATCATAAGCTTTTTTATAACTTATCCAGTTATGCTCCACTCCAACAATTAAAGCAGCTAAGCCAAACCCAACAGATGCTATGCTAGCAACATTATTAGAATAAACTGTTTTATCTCTTATTAAACCATACCCTTTACTATTTTTGTTTAAATTTGCTTCTTTAATAAAAAAATTATAACTCTTTCTTAGTTCTTTTAAAATTAAATCTTCCCCATATTTTTTTATTATTCTCATATGCTAAAATCACCTCTTAACATGATTATATAACATATAAAAAAGCGTATTCAAGCGGAAATTTATACCATTTTTTTCATGTATTTAATTATAAATTCTGTTCCTTTTCCTATCTCAGATTTACAAAGTATTATGCCATTATTCTTTTCTATTATATTTTTACTAAGAGATAAGCCAATTCCTACACTATTTTCTGTAGAATTTTTACCTTTATAGAATCTTTCAAAAATGTGTTTCAAATCTTCTTTTTCAATTCCAATTCCCTCATCTTTTATAGAGATTTTAGTAAAAAGATTATTTTCTTCGTATTTTATATTAATTGTTCCATTTTCTTTATTATGTTCTATACAATTTTTTATAATATTTGTAACCGCTTCTTGCTGCCATTTATAATCACCTACAAAAGCGGCTTCGTTATCTCCATTTATAATTATATTTTGATTTTTTATTTCTATTGGTATTTCTAAATTTTTAACTATTTCTGTTATAAATTTATTAAGATTAATTTTTTCATCATAAAATTGAACTACATTTGCATCTAATTTTGATAGCTTAAGCATTGAAATTACAAGCCAATTTATCCAATCTATTTGTTTACTTATTTCAAAAATAAATTTTTGCTTTGTATTTTCATCCATATTAGGATTTTCTTTTAAATTATCTAGCATAATGGTTATTGATGTAAGCGGAGTTTTTAATTGGTGTGATATATCTTCAACAGAAACTTTTAAATTTTCTTTATCTTTTTTAGATATTTCACTTTCTTCTTTTAACATAATAGTAATTTTGTACAATTCATTTTTTAGGTTACTTAGTTCATCTTCACTGTTTTCATCAATATTAAGTTCATATTTTTTGTTTTTTATTTCATTTATATATTTAGTAATTTGCTTAATTTTTTTATCTCTTCTTTTTAAATAAAATAGTATAATTATCAGCCATAAAAAACTAAACAATACAATTAATAAAATATTGATAATTAAATTAGATTTCATCTGCTTTTCTACTTGTATAATAGAATTAACCTCTTTTATATCTATACCATATTTTAATAACTCTGCTTGTCCTGTTTTACTTTCTTCAATATTACTAGAATTTAATATTTTTATTATCTCTTTAGTATCAATTTCTGGGTATTTTTCTGTAATTGTTCCTATTATATTAGCTATTTTTTGATTTACTATTATTGATACTTGTTTATACTGGTTAAAAGTCTGAATAGTAAAAGCTATACACATTACTATTGTTAGTATAAGCATTGGTAATATTAAATGTTTTAAATTTTTATTATTAAATAATTTCATACTACTCCCCTATTCTATAACCTAGTCCTCTTACAGTTTTTATTATTGTTTCATCTCCCAGTTTTTCTCTTATTCTTTTAATGTATACTGTTAAAGTATTATCGTTAACAAAATTTCCTGCAATATCCCATATTTTTTCAAGTAATTGTTCTCTTGATATTAGTTTGTTTTGGTTAGAAAATAGCATTAATAAAATTTTATACTCCAAACTTGTAAATATAATTTCTTCATTATCTTTATACACCTTTGCAGATGATGTATCTATTTTTATGTTTTTATATTGTATTAAATTGCTTTCATTGTGTCCATATCTTCTAAGTACAGAATTTATTCTAGATATTAACTCTCGTGTTCTAAAAGGTTTTACTATGTAGTCGTCTGCACCTAAATCAAGTCCAAGAACTACACTTGTTTCTTCATCTTGAGCTGTTAAAAATATAACTGGAATATCTTTCTTAGACTTTATTTCTTTGCAAATTTCAAATCCATTTCCATCTGGTAAAGATACATCTAGTAACACTAAATCTATGTCGTTTTTATCAATTTTTTCATTAAATTCTAATACATTTTGGGCTGAAATAACCTTAAAATTTTCTTGTTCTAAGGAGTATTTCAAACCCATTATAATTGTATCGTTATCTTCTACTAATAATATGTTTTTCATCTTTAATCCCCATTACTTATAGTTTTTATATTATATATCACAAAAATAGCTAATTAGCAATTTAATTTAATAGTTTTTACATTTTTATTCCATTTTATATTTTTTTGATATATAATATTTTAATAAGAACGGAGTGTGAAATTAATGATTAGACGAGAAGAAAATCCTAATTTTATAAATGCCTTTTTAGATTATTCAACTACTATATTAAATAAATCACCAAATAGCATTAAGGAATATAATTATGACTTATCTATGTTTTTAAAATTTATAAAAATACATTTTAATTTAACTAACGAAACAGATTTTAATGCTATTACTATAAAAGACATTTCTATAGATACTGTTAAAAAAATAAAGTTAGATGATATTCATGCATTTTTGGGATATTTAACTTCAACTTCCCATAGCAAACCTGCTACAAGAGCAAGAAAAATATCTACAATACGAATATTTTTTCATTATTTATGCCAAGATGCAAGTTCAGAGTTTATATTAGACCATAATCCCGCTTTAAATTTAAAAACCCCAAAAAAAGATAAAAGATTGCCTAAATATTTATCATTAGATGACAGTAAAAAATTGTTAAATATTGCTTCTGATGAAAATAATAGGAATTGTAAAAGAGATTTTGCAATTATCACCTTGTTTTTAAATTGTGGTATGCGTCTTTCAGAACTAGTAGGAATAAATATAAAGGATATCGATTTTGATGACTGCAAATTAAATGTTATTGGAAAGGGAAACAAAGAACGAACTATTTATTTAAATAATGCTTGTATGAAAGCAATTGGGGATTACTTATCTGTAAGACCAAAAGACGGGATAAAGCATGATAAAAAAAATTCAGAAAAAGCTTTGTTTTTAAGTGAAAGACGTGAAAGAATTAGTAATCGTACTGTTCAATATATTGTTTATAAAGAATTATTGAAAGCTGGTTTAGATACTTCTAAATATTCTGTTCATAAACTTAGACATACTGCAGCAACTCTAATGTATCAATATGGTCAAGTTGATATACGTGCTTTGCAAGAACTATTAGGACACGAAAGTATATCAACAACAGAAATATATACTCATGTTGCCAATGAGCAAGTAAGAAATGCTGTTGAAGCAAATCCATTGTCTAATTTGTAAACAGCTCTGTTTTTC
>CAKPKZ010000008.1 GCA_934167435.1 uncultured Clostridia bacterium
CCAGACACAGGAGAACAAGCACTAGAAATAACAGAGGCATTAGTAAGAAGTGGAGCGTTAGATGTTATAGTAGTAGACTCAGTTGCAGCATTAGTTCCAAAGGCAGAAATTGATGGAGACATGGGAGATTCACATATGGGTCTACAAGCAAGACTTATGTCACAAGCATTAAGAAAACTTGCAGGAGCAATTAATAAATCAAAAACAGTATTAATATTTATAAATCAATTAAGAGAAAAAATAGGAATAATGTTTGGAAATCCAGAAACAACAACAGGTGGTAGAGCATTAAAATTCTATGCTTCAGTAAGATTAGATATAAGAAAAATAGAAAATATTAAGCAAGATGGTGAAGTAAAAGGAAACAGAGTAAGAGTAAAAGTAATAAAAAATAAAGTTGCTCCACCATTTAGAGAAGCAGAATTTGACATTGTTTATGGAGAAGGAATATCAAAAGCTGGAAATATACTAGACATGGCAGTTAATCTAGACATAATAGAAAAAAGTGGGTCATGGTTCAGTTATAATGGCGAAAGAATAGGACAAGGAAGAGAAAACATAAAACGTTATTTAAAAGAGAATCCAGATGTATTAGAAGAAGTAGAAACAAAAGTAAGAGAAAACTTTGCCAAAGCATTTGAACAAAGTTTAGGAGAGGAATTACCAGAAGCAGAAGAAGATTAATTAATGTCTATAAAATAGCAAGTGTATAACTTGCTATTTTTAAACTAATGTAGTAAAATATAGGAGAAAATAAATGTATAATATTGAAGAATTTGAAAAAGCAAAAGAAAAAGTATTAAAATATATTTTATATCAAAAAAGAAGTGAATACGAAATAAAAAATAAATTTTCAAAAACAATAGAAGAAAATTTACTAGAAGATATTATAATATATTTAAAAGATGCAGGATATGTAAATGACAAAAACTTTATAATAAAAACAGTAAATAATTTTAAATTATTAAAAAATTTATCTATAAAAGAAATAAAATATAAACTATTAACAAAAGGAATAAATAAATCAGATATAGAAGATTACATATACGAAAACAAAGAGGAATTAGAACAATATGAGATAAAATCAGCAGCAAATATAATAAATAAAAAAATAAACACAATGGAAGAAGAAGAAATAAAACAATATTTACTAAAAAAAGGTTATAAAAGAGAAAATATAAATTTAGCAATGAATAAATAGAGGAGAAATTATGTCAGGAATTTTAACACTAGAAACAAAAAAATATGCCATAAAAACAGAAGGGTTTGAAGGTCCATTAGATTTATTATGCCATTTAATAGATATAAATAAAATGGATATATATGACATAAACATAAGCGAAATAACAGACCAATATATACAATATTTAAATAATATGGAAAAACTAAATTTAGAAATAGCAAGTGAGTTTTTAGTAATGGCATCGACTTTGTTATATATAAAATCCAAAAAATTATTACCAAAGCAGGAGGAACAGGAAGAAGAAATAACAGAAGAAGAGCTTATACAAAGAATAATAGAATATAAGAAGTTTAAAGAAATTAGTAAAAAATTAAAAGAAAATTATATAGAATATTCAAAAAGAATATTTAAAAAACCGCAAGAAATAGAGCTTCCAAAAAAGAAACTAGAAAAGAGCTATGATAAAGAAATTATACCACAAACGTACAAAAATATAATAAATAAAAATGCACAAAAGATAAATAAAAATGCAAAAAATATAGAAAAAATAGCTATAGTAGAAAATTATACAGTAGCAAGCAAGGTTAAGGAAATGATAAGAGTATTAATAAAACAAAGAAGATTTGTTTTTAATAAAATGTTTTCAATAAAGCAACATAACAAACAAGAGGTAGTAACAGCATTTAGTGGGTTGTTAGAATTATCTAGGAGAAATAAGGTTCAAACTAACCAAGAAGAATTATTTGGAGACATAGAAGTAGAGAAAATAAAAAGAAGAGATTAAAAAAATAAAAAATGGAAAAACTAATATTATATCGTCTAAAAGGAGGCGAATAATATTGGTTTTTATTTTTATAATAATGTTTATTATTATATCAATTATATTTTCGAAATTAAAAATAGAAGTAAAGAATTTAAAAATTTTAATAGAACAAAATAAAGCTTTAAAAAAGGAATACCTATTTATAGTAACAATATATTTATTAAATTATATACCGATTTTCAAAATTAGAATAACAAAACCAAAATTAGAAAAAATAAATATAAAAAATAAAATAGAAAAAATAAGTGAAAACAAAAAATTAGACAAAGACATGCTAAAAATTTTAAAAATAATGATACCTAAAATAAAAAAATTCAATTTAAATGTAACTTTAGGAACAGAAAATGCAGCATTTACAGCAATTGTATGTTCAATAATAAAAATATCAATAGCAAATATATTAAAAAGAAATGTAAAAATACAACCAATATTTGAAAATAAAAACTTACTAAATATATATTTTGAAGGTATATTTGAAATAAAAATGATACATATTATAAATAAATTATATATTTATAATAAAAAAAGGAGAGTTGATAGATATGAGCGAACATCCAATAGAAGGGCTTATGCTTACAGCAATGAATAGTATAAAAGACATGATCGACGTAGACACAATTATAGGAGATCCAATACAGGCTTCTAATAATATTGTAATAATACCAATATCAAAAGTATCATTTGGATTTGTTTCTGGCGGAAGTGAATTTAATGGAGAAACAATAGACGAATATACAAAAAAGGACAAAGATGAAGAAATACAATATAAATTGCCATTTGGAGGAGGTAGTGGAGCAGGAGTAACGTTAAATCCAGTAGCATTTTTAGTAGTAACTAAAGACAATGTAAAACTACTACCAGTTGATCATTCATCTGCAATGGACAGGTTATTAGACTATATTCCAGATTTGTTAGATAAAACTAATAATTTATTAAATAAAAAAATGGAAGATAAAAAAGAAGAAAATATTAAAATAAAACAAAAAATTGAAAATGCAAAAAAAGATAAAAAGCCTAAAAAACCACAAAATAAGGAAACTACGTATGAATTTGAATATGACAACACAGAAGATGACATATATGAAGATGAATAAAAATATATCTTTAGAACTTATTAATATTGATTAGAATAATATAAATAAAAAAGCATATATTTATACAAAACGAAAGTGAGGTATAATATATGCTTTTTAAAAAGATATTAGTATGGACATTGTCTATATATTTGATGATAACATTATTTATAAGTTCTCAAGCTCAAAATTATATGTGGACAATAGCTGGTAGTCAAGATACAATTGAAACAAATAGTGATGTAAAAAGTGAAGAAAAAAATACAAGTAATAGTTTAAATTTGGAATGTGAATCAGCAATTTTAATAGAACAACATAGTGGTCAGATTTTATACGAACATAATATTCATGAGCAATTAAGACCAGCATCTGTTACCAAAATAATGAGTATATTACTTATTATGGAAGAAATAGAACAAGGAAGGCTTTCATACGAAGACAAAATAGTATGTTCTGAAACAGCAAGAGCAATGGGAGGATCACAAATATGGTTAGATACAACAGAAACATTAACTGTAAATGAAATGCTAAAAGCCATATGTGTTGTGTCTGCTAATGACTGTGTAGTAGCAATGGCAGAACACATAGCTGGATCACAAGAGGCTTTTGTGGAAAAAATGAATGAAAAAGCCAAACAACTAGGAATGAATGATACAACATTTAAAAATTGTCATGGAATAGATGAGGATGGGCATATTACATCTGCATATGATATTTCGCTAATGTCAAAAGAACTATTAAATAAATATCCTGAAATTACAAAATATACAACAATATGGATGGATTCGTTAAGAGATGGTAAATCTCAATTAGTTAATACTAATAAGTTAATAAGAAATTATAAAGGAGCAACAGGATTAAAAACAGGTTCAACATCTCTTGCTTTGTATAATTTATCAGCTAGTGCAACAAGAGATAATTTATCATTAATTGCTGTGGTTATGAAAGCACCTACTACAAAAGTAAGATTTGCAGATGCACAAAAACTTTTAGATTATGGATTTAGCAAATTTTCATTTAAACAGTTTGCTAAAAAAGGAGATAAATTAAATAAAATAAATGTAACAAAAGGTGTAGGATCTGGAGTTGATGTTCAATATTCGGAAGATGCAGGGTGTTTAATAGAAAAGGGAAAAGAAAACCAAATAGAACAAACAATATCTTTAGAAACGCTCACAGCCCCAATATGTAAAGGACAAAAAGTAGGAGAAGCGGTATATACTTTAAATAATAACGAATTGTCTAAAATAGACTTAATAGCTGCAAAAGATGTGGAGAAGATTAATATTTTTACTATGTCTAAAAGTGTTATATATAAATGGATAAATTTAAACAGAACTTAAATTTAGTAAAATTTAGTACTTGACGAAATATGTAGATTATTGTATTATTAATTGAATTAAGCAAAAGATTAAATTAAGGAGAAAATTATGGATGTAGACACAATGACAAATGTTATATTAAATAATGATTATGATTTACATGAAAAGGATTCAGGTATTAATAATAAAACCAAAAGGGGTAAGAAAAAAACATTAAAGCATAAATTAAAAATTATTGCAATAACAATAATTGTACTTGTAATTTTAGCAATAGTATTTTTGTTTTTATTTTTTAAAACAACTTTGTTTCAAAAATATAAAGAATTATGGGTACAAACTGCAATGACAACAATGAATCATCAATATTTAGCTACTTGGTTTTTGTCAGAAGATGAGATAAATGAAATTATGCAAAAACTCGAAGTAGAAAATAATGAAAATTCAACAATAAATGCTGTAAATATAAAAAGCACTAAAGAAAACAATATAACTGTAGAAAAAATAAAAGGCTCAAATTATGTTGGATATGTAATGACTGTTAC
Source organism: uncultured Clostridia bacterium (assembly GCA_934167435.1). Classification (GTDB taxonomy): domain Bacteria; phylum Bacillota; class Clostridia; order TANB77; family CAG-508; genus CAG-269. The sequence goes on from CAKPKZ010000008.1 coordinate 4,944, forward strand.
AGACCCTACAAAGGTAAAATATGTAGATGGAAGAAAAAGTGCCCGTGGATCAAAGTTAAGTGAAATAGTAAAGCAAAATGATGCCATAGCAGGTATAAATGCAGGCGGTTTTGCAGATCCAGATGGAAAAGGAAGCGGAAATGTGCTAAACTCTTCTGTAATATTAAATAAAAAATTATTATATGGCAATAAAAATTCAAAAATGAGTTTAATTGGATTAAGTAAAAATGGTGAATTAATATTAGGAAAATATACATATAAGGAAGCTATAGATACTGGTATAGACTCTGCTGTGGAATTTGGACCATTTATAATAGTAAATGGAAAAAATCAAATTAAGAACTCTAATTCAGGAGGGTTACAGCCAAGAATGGCAATTGGGCAAAAGAAAGATGGAACGTTTGTATTTGTAGCCATAGATGGAAGACAGCCAGGGTATAGCATAGGAACAACGTTATTAGAATTACAAAATATATTTAATAGATATGATGTTTATAATGCAGCAAATTTAGATGGAGGGTCATCTGCTACAATGTTTTATAATGGAAAAGTTGTAAATAAAACATCTACACCAATGGGAGAAAGATATTTACCAAATGCAATTGTTGTAACAAAATAGAGAGATAATTTTGCAAAATTATCTCTCTTATATTATGAAATTTTTAATAATTTAATTGTTATATCATTTGGTGTTGCTTCTGCTTTTATTTTTATATTATTTCCAGTATTATTTTTAAATTTAAAGTCATAGCTTCCATATGCAACCGCAGCATCTTTACCTTCTTTAATATATGGAACATAATTACTATGTTTATGTCGTTCAACAACAGATAGACTAGAAACTTTTAATACAGCATTATACAATGTGGTACTTATTTGGCAATTACCACCACCTAAACCTTTTTTCTTTTTACCATTAGCATCAAAAATATCAGCTTCTTTATAACCTTTTGCACTTGTTGCTTGTCCTACAGTAGAGCAAAATGAAAAGGTTGATCCATTTTCAACAATTGTGTCATTTAAAGTTGAGCAAGTTAATGTTATATTATGTTGTCTGTTATCATCTTTGGTTACTATTTTTGTTGAAAAAGATGATATTTCCTCTTCTTTACCTGTTGCATTTTCTGTTATATTAATTTTATTTTCTTCTTGTTTAGTAGAGTTGTTTTCAGTAGTATTAGTAGTATTTTGTACTTTGTTTTCAGTATTAGTATTTTCAGTTGTTGTATTAACATTTGTGGAAGTTCTATTTGCTTCATAATTTTCACTTTTATTTTTAACATTATTTTTATTATAGAAAAATATAAACCAAACAACAGCAACTATAATTAAAATTATAAAAAATATAATTAATATATTCTTTTTCATACCAAATTCTCCATTCTATTGTAATTATATAAATATTATAACCAAAAAAAATAAATTTATTGACAATTAAGCAAAATAAAAGTATAATAAATATGTATTCATAAAAAGGAGAGAGTGTATAATGATTGCAAAATATTGGAAAAAAATTGGAATGTTAATTTTAATAATTGCATGCATATTTAACATAATGGGAAAATTAGTACATAAATTATCATTAAATAAAGAAATGCTTTCATCTGCACAATATATGTATGAAGAAAATGAAAAAAAAGAAAATAAAACCAAATAACACTTGAAAAAAATAAAAAAATATGTTATTATAAAAAACAGTCATATTATAAAAACGAGAAAGAGGTGAACTTAAATGAAAGAAGGAATACATCCAAACTATAATAAAACAACAATTACATGTGCATGTGGAAACGTTTTAGAAGTTGGTTCAACAAAAAAAGATATAAAAGTAGATGTTTGTTCAAAATGTCACCCATATTGGACAGGTAACTTAAGACAAGACACAGCTGGTGGAAGAGCAGATAAATTTAAGAAAAAATATGGATTAGCATAATAATAAGAGGTTAACTTTATAAAAAAGTAGCCTCTTTTTTTCAAAAGAAGAGGGTAGAAATGGAAATAGAAGAAATTAAAAAAAATAGTAATAATAAAGAATTTATGCTAAATGCAGTAAGCAAGCAAGGAAAATACTTAGACTTAGCATCAGAAGAATTAAAAAATGATGAAGATGTTGTAAAAGCAGCAGTTACGCAAGATGGTGAAGCATTAGAATTTGTTTCAGAAAGACTAAAAGACAATGCACAAATAGTAATGCAAGCAATAAAAAAAGCACCATGGACAGCATGTTATGCATCTGAAAGATTAAAAGCTAAAAAAGATATAATAATGGCAAGTGTAATAAATTATGGGCAGACTTTATATTATGCAAGTCAAGAACTACGTGACGATAAAGAAGTTGTAAAAGCTGCAGTGGCAAATAAAGGAATAATTATAAAATACGCAAGCTATAGACTTCAAAATGATAAAGAATTAGCAACTATAGCTATAAAGCAAGACAAAAGAGCCTTTCAATTTATAAGTAAAGAATTAAAAAAAGATGAAGAAATAAAACAGTTAATAAATTAAAGGAGTAATATATGGAAGAAAAAAGTAGAAAAAAATGTACAATTTTAGGAATAAGTATATGGAGATTATTAGCATATTTTATTATATATAGTTTTTTAGGATATATTATAGAAACATTATTTGGAATTGTAACTAAAGGAGTATGGGAAAGTAGGCAGAGCTTTTTATATGGACCATTTTGTGCAATATATGGTGTAGGTGCTGTAATAATGATAATATTTTTGCAATATTTTTCTAAAAGTCATAATACATTGTTTATTGGTGGATTTATAATAGGTTCTATAACAGAATATTTAGTAAGTTTAATAGGTGAACTAATTTTAAATATTAAATGGTGGGACTATTCAGACATGCCATTAAACATTAATGGTAGAGTATGTGTGTATTTTTCTATATTTTGGGGTTTTTTAGCTATGTATTTAATGGGATGGTTAAATCCTAAAATAGATAAATTTATTGATTTTGTTAAAAGCAAAATAAATTTAAAAACATTAAAGACATTAACATTAACTACAACAATAGTATTATTTATTGATTGTGTAATTACAGGATTTGCATTAAGTGCATTCTTAATAAGGGTTATACAAAAGAATAATATAGACGTAGAATATAAACAAAAAGTATCACAAGAATATAACGTTATTTATAATAATGAAAAATTATCAACTTTTATATATAAAGTATGGGGGGATGAAAAGATGATAAGAACATTTCCTAATATAAAAGTTGAAGATAAAAATGGAGAAATTATATATATAGACAGTCTATTAAAAGATATAAAGCCATATTACTTTAAGGTATTTAATAAAAAATAATAATAGTAAATCCAGAACTTTATACATTCTGGATTTTATTATTAATTATATAAATCTTGTTCATATAAATCGTCTATAAAAACATCTTTTTCCTCAAAATTATCAATAAATCCCACTTTTGCAATACTATTTGTTTCATTTATTCCTTGAATCCAAACAGGTCTATCATTGTAAAATACATCACACTTTTCAGTATTATCTAATATATAATGAATTCTATTTAAATCCATAAATTCAACCTCCTAAAAATAATATTTATTTATTGTAATTATACCCAATTAATTATATAAATATGCTAATTTTAAAATATAAAAAATAAATAAATTTACTTGATTTTTTTTAAAAAATATAGTAAAATAATTAATGTAAAAAATTACCTTTTACTTAGCTTTAGATTAGCACCTATTCTTAAGCTCAGTTTTAGGAAAAAGAAAAATAGGAGGTGTAACAATGACAAAAGAAAGAAAACAAGAAGTAATTAATACTTATAAAAGAGAAGAAAACGATACTGGTTCACCAGAAGTTCAAGTAGCTCTTTTAACAGAAAGAATTAATGAATTAACAGAACATTTAAAAATCCATAAAAAAGACAATCACTCTAGAAGAGGTCTTTTAAAAATGGTTGGAAAAAGAAGAAATTTATTAAACTATTTAGCTAAAAAAGATATTAATAGATACAGAGAAATAGTTGAAAAATTAGGATTAAGAAAATAAATTATTTTACCAAAAGGCCCTGTGCTATAGCACGGGCTTTTTGTGAAAATAATAAATAAGCTTAAAAATTAGGTAGGTAGCTTGTATAATATACTAACTCTATTTAAGTTAGTATATTATAGAGGTTACAATCTAATTAAAATTAAGCTTATAGTAAAGGTGCAAATAAAAAATAAGGAGTGTAAATTTTATGTTTAAAACATATGAAACAGAATTAGCAGGAAGAAAATTAGTGCTAGAAACAGGAAAAATGGCAGGACTTGCCAACGGTAGTGTACTTGTTAGATATGGAGATACATGTGTAATTGTAAATGTTACAGCATCAAAAGAACCAAGAGAAGGTATTGACTTTTTCCCTTTATCAGTAGATTTTGAAGAAAAATTATATGCTGTAGGAAAAATACCAGGAAGTTTTATGAAAAGAGAAGGAAAACCAACAGATAAAGCAATATTAACATCAAGAGCAATAGACAGACCATTAAGACCACTATTCCCAAAAGATTTTAGAAATGATGTATGCGTTGTGGGAACAGTACTTTGTGTTGATCAAGATAATTCACCAGAAGTTGCTGCAATGATAGGAGCAGCTGCAGCACTTGCAATATCTGACATACCATTTGGAGGACCAACAGCAGCAGTAAATGTTGGACTAGTTAATGGAGAAATTATAATAAATCCAACAGAAGCACAAAGAGAAGTTTCAGACTTAACATTAACAGTTGCAGCAACACAAAGCAAAATAACAATGATAGAAGCAGGAGCAAATGAAGTACCAAATAATATAATGTTAGATGCTATAAAAGCAGCACATGTAGAGATTAAAAAGCTTTGTGAATTTATTTCTAATATTCAAAAAGAAATAGGAAAACCAAAATTTGAGTATAAATCATTTGAAGTAGATCATGACGTATATGATTTTGTAAATAACAATTTTAAAGAAGAAATGAAAGAAAAAGTTCAAGAAGAAGATAAAACTATAAGAGACAAGAATATAGACGAATTAACAGAAAAAATAGTAAATGCATTTGAAGAAAAATTTGGTGAAGAAGAAAAGGATGCGCATAAACAAGATATAGGCGAAGCAATATATAAAGTTGAAAAACAATGTGTAAGAGAATTAATATTCAACGAACATAAAAGAGTAGATGGAAGAGCATTAGATGAAATAAGACCATTATCATGTGAAGTTGGACTGTTACCACGTACACACGGAAGTGCGTTGTTTACAAGGGGACAAACCCAAGTACTATCTGTAGCAACACTTGGAATGGTATCTGAAGAACAAAAACTAGATGGTATAGATATGGAAGAATCTAAAAGATATATTCATCATTACAATTTCCCAAGTTATAGTGTGGGAGAAGCAAGACCATCAAGAGGACCTGGAAGAAGAGAAGTAGGACATGGTGCACTTGCAGAAAAGGCACTAGTACCAGTAATTCCATCTAAAGAAGAATTTCCATATGCAATAAGAGTAGTATCTGAGGTGTTATCTTCAAATGGATCAACATCACAAGCTAGTATATGTGGAAGTACTTTAGCATTAATGGATGCAGGCGTTCCAATAAAAAGACCTGTTGCCGGAATATCAACAGGATTAATTACAAATCCAAACGATGATAATGATTATATAATGTTATTAGACATTCAAGGATTAGAGGACTTTTTTGGAGATATGGATTTTAAAGTTGGTGGAACAGAAAAGGGAATAACAGCTATACAAGTTGATATAAAATGTGATGGTTTATCTTATGATATAATTTCAGAAGCATTTGAAAGAACTGAAAAAGCAAGAATGCACATTTTAAATGATGTAATGTTACCAGTAATTGCTAAACCAAGAGAAGAAATTTCTAAATATGCACCAAAGATAGTAAATACAACAATTAAAGTAGAAAAAATAAAAGATGTAATAGGACCTGGTGGAAAAATGATAAATAAAATTATAGACGAAACAGGTGTAAAAATAGACATAGAAGAAGATGGACAAGTATTTATTTATTCACAAGACAACGAAAAAGCCAAAGAAGCTTTAGAAATGATAGAAGACATTGTAAGAGAAGTTGAAGTTGGTGGTATATACTTAGGAACTGTTACAAAAATAATGCAATTTGGAGCATTTGTAGATTTAGGATTTGGAGATAAAGAAGGATTAGTTCATATTTCTAAAATATCAAAAGAAAGAGTAAAAAATGTTGAAGACGTATTACATGTTGGAGACAAAGTAACAGTAAAAGTTTATGAAATAGACGATCAAGGAAGAATAAATTTAACAATGAAAGATTTACAAGAAGATAATACTAAAAAACAAGAAGCAAAGAATGAAGAATAATAAAATAAATAAAACCCAAAGTTTAAGTTTGAACTTTGGGTTTTAAAATTATATCCAACTATTATATTTTTTTATATAAATTCTTTTAGCAAACATTGCAAAGAAACAGTATAAAATAGTAACGCCAACAATTAATAATATATATTTAAATGCAATTGGAACAAGTCCAATAAGATTTCCTAAAAAAGTAAATGGAACTAAAATTCCAACAATACTTAATAAAATTGAAGATATATAAACTGCTTTATGTGCGTTGCTTTGTATAAATGGTATTTTTGCTGTTCTAATTATATGCATTCCTGTTAAATTTGATACAATACTATAACTAAACCAAATTGTTTGAAATGTAGCAGCATCTCTTACTTTAAATATAAACCATAAAGCTGCAAAAACTACCATATCAAACATAGAACTAAGTGGTCCCATAAAAAGCATAAATTTTTTTAAATTATTAACATTAAATTTTGTTGGATGCTTAAGATATTCGCTATCAACATTGTCAAAAGGTAAAGTCATTTGGCCAAAATCATAAATTAAACCTTCAACTAATAATTGTATTGGTGTTTCAGGTAAGAATGGCAATAAAGCACTAGCAATTACAACAGAAATTACTTCTCCAAAATTAAAGCTTACAGCAAGTTTTATATATTTCATTAAATTTGCAAATGTACGTCTGCCTTCTGTAACACCGTCTAATAAAACATTTAAATCTTTTTCTAATAAAATAATATCTGCAGATTCTTTTGCAATATCTACTGCTGTATCAACAGATACACTTACATCAGAATTAGTAAGTGATGGACTGTCATTAATTCCATCTCCCATATATCCAACAACATTATTAGAATCTCTTAAAAGCCTTACAATTCTTGCCTTTTGAATAGGAGAGAGTTTAGCAAATATATTATTTTTTCGTAACAATCTTAAAACGGCAATATCTTGTAGTTTATCTATTTGACTTCCTAAAATTATTTTTTTAGAATTTATACCAACTTTATTACAAACATTTCTTGTAACATCTGCATTATCTCCAGTAAGAACAATTACTCGAATACCTGCTTTATTTAATTTGTCTATTGATATTTTTGCGCTTTCTTTAGGTGGATCTAGAAAACCTATAAAACCAAGTAAAACCATATTTTTTTCATCAGTAACACTAAAATTTTCTATATTTATAATATCATTTTTTTGGCATACAGCTACAACCCTTAAACCATTTTCGTTTAGTGATTTACTTATTTTTCTAATATTTTCTTTAATATCTTTTGTTATTGGACTTACTTGCCCTTTATAGTCAACCATTGTACAAATATTTAAAATTTCTTCTACAGCGCCTTTTGTAATTAATTGCTTTTTGGTTCCATCACTTACTATTACAGACAATCGCCTACGTGAAAAATCAAATGGAATTTCATCAATTTTTTTATATTTTTCTTTAATATCTGAAAGCCCATTTTCTAAGCCTCTTTTTATTACAGCTTCGTCTATATTACCCTTTAAACCTGTTTGAAAATAAGAATTTAAAAAAGCATGTTTTAATATTCGTATGTCTTCATCTCCATTAATATCAAGATACTTTTCTAATACGATTTTATCTTCTGTTAAAGTGCCTGTTTTATCTGTACATAAGATATTCATTGCACCAAAATTTTGAATAGAATCTAATTTTTTAACAATGGTTTTCTTTTTAGACATTCTAACAGCACCTTTTGAAAGGCATGAAGATAAAATAACAGGTAGTAGTAAAGGTGTAATGCAAATTGCTATTGCAACTGCAAATGTAAATGCTGTTAATGTATTATGTTTCCATACATTAAGGGCAAAAACTAATGGAATAATAATAACCATAAATTTAATTAATAATTTACTTATATTTTCAATATCTTTTTGAAAAGCTGTTTTAGGCTTGCCAGAAGTTAATGTATCAGCAATTTTTCCTAAATAAGTAGAATCAGCGGTTTTTATAACAACTCCAGTTGCACTACCACTAATTACATTGGTTCCCATAAAACATATAGTGTCTAAATCTGAAATACTATCTAAGTCTTCTAATGACATTTCTGAATTAGATAGTTTTTTTATACTATCAGATTCACCTGTTAAAGAAGATTGACCCACATATAAATCTTTAGAATCTATTATTCTTAAGTCTGCTGGTATCATACTGCCTGCAGACAATATAACAATATCACCTAATGTGACTTGTTTCATTGGGATTTCTGTTTTTTGACCATTTCTAATTACAGTGGTAGATGTGGATACTAACTCTTTTAATTTCTCTGCTGCTTTATTTGAACGATATTCTTCAAAAAAATCAAGTAAAGTACTTGCTATTACTAAAATAAGAATAACTGTTATATTTGCAAAATCTGGCGATTGCGGTAAATATATATCAGTATATAGTAAAACAGCAACAATACCTAATAAAATACAATTAAATGGTGAAAATAAACTGTTAAAAAAATAATTGTACCATTTTTTTGGTTTTGCTTTACTAATTTCATTAAGTCCTAATGATTGAAGCCTTTTTTGAGCTTCTACAGAAGAAAGTCCGGACTCGTTAATATTATATTTTTTTAGAAATTCTTCTTTTGATAGTGTACATTCTTGGCCATATAATTTATTGACATTTATTTCTTCTTTTGTGTTAGCCATGTTATCCCTTCTTTCATTTTATTATAGTATGATTATACCACTAATTTACTATATTCAATACAAATATTATATAAAATATTGAAAAAAAGTATAAATTTATATATAATTCAATAAAAAGAAAGGAAATGAGTAAATTATGAAAAGAACAAGAGTAGCTGCAATTTTAAAAATGGAAAATGGGTATGCATTTATGCATAGAAAAGATGTAAAGAACAATAAAGAACTTAAGGATTATTATACATTTCCAGGAGGTGGACTAGAAGAAGGAGAAACTTTAGAAGAAGGCGTTATTAGAGAAATAGAAGAAGAATTTGGGATAAAAGTAAAGGTAATAAAAAAATTATATGAGATACAATCAGAAAAATTTAATGGGTTAGAAATATTTTTCTTATGTGAATATATAAGTGGAAAATTTGGAACAGGTACAGGACCAGAATTTGATAATAATCCTGCATACGCTGACTGTGGAAAATATATTCCAGAAATAATAGAAGTTAATAAGATAAAAGACATTTTGTTAGTACCAAAAAATGTAAAAGAAATGTTTTTAGAGGATTTGAAGAATAAAAAGTTTTAAAAAATAATATTTAGCAAAAAATGAGGATGAGAAAAATGTCAAAATTTGTACACTTGCATATACATAGTGAATTTAGTTTATTAGATGGAGCAAATAGAATAAAAGATTTACCAGTAAGAGCCAAAGAATTAGGAATGGATGCTATGGCAATTACAGACCATGGAGTAATGTATGGTGCTATTGACTTTTATAAAGCATGTAAAAAAGAAGGAATAAAACCAATAATTGGGTGTGAAGTATATGTTGCACCACGAAGTAGATTTGATAAAGAGCCTAATATTGACAATAAATATAATCATTTAATATTACTTGCAAAAAATAATGAAGGATATAAAAATTTAAGTAAGTTAGTTTCAATTGGATTTGTAGATGGTTATTACTATAAACCACGAATAGATTTAGAAGTTTTAGAAAAATATCACGAAGGGTTAATTTGCTTAAGTGCATGTTTGGCAGGTTCTGTTAATCAGGCCCTATTAAATGGAAATATGCAAAAAGCAGAAGAAATAGCAAGTTGGCATAAAAAAGTATTTGGAGAAGACTATTATATAGAAATTCAAAATAATGGACTACAAGAGCAAGTCTTAGCTAACCAAAAATTGGTACAGCTAGCGCGAAAGCTAAATATTCCGTTAGTAGCAACAAATGATGCACATTATTTAAAAAGAGAAGATGCATATAATCACGAGGTATTACTTTGTATTCAAACAGGAAAAAGAATGAGCGATATAGATAGAATGAGATTTGAAACAGACGAATTATATGTTAAGTCACCAGAAGAAATGATAGAGTATTTTAGTAGTTTTCCAGATGCAATAGAAAATACAGTGAAAATTGCCGAAAAATGTAATGTGGAATTTGAATTTGGACATACAATACTTCCAAATTACGATGTACCAAAAGAATTTCCAACACATTATGATTATTTAAAGAAATTATGTGATGAGGGAATAATTGAAAGATATGGTCAAAACCCTTCTAAAGAAATAATAGAAAGAGCACAGTATGAAATTGGTGTAATAAAAAAAATGGGGTATGTTGACTACTTTTTAATAGTATGGGACTATATACATTATGCCAAAAGCCATGGTATACCAGTTGGGCCAGGACGTGGTTCTGGTGCCGGGTCAATGCTAGCATATGCAATAGGAATAACAGACATAGATCCAATAAAATATGGATTGATTTTTGAGAGATTTTTAAATCCAGAAAGAGTTAGCATGCCGGATTTTGATGTCGATTTTTGTTATGAACATAGGCAAGATGTTATAGATTATGTTGCAAATAAATATGGACATGACCATGTTTCACAGATTATAACCTTTGGAACAATGTCAGCAAGAATGGTAATTAGAGATGTGGCAAGAGTTTTAGATGTTCCTTATTCAGAAGCGGATATGTTAGCAAAAATGATACCAAATGAATTACACATAACAATAAAAAAAGCAATGGAACAAAATAAAGAATTAAGAGATTTATATGATACAAAAGAGGAAATAAAAAAATTATTAGATATAGCAATGGGACTAGAAGGAATGCCAAGGCAGGCTTCTACACATGCATGTGGAATTGTAATAACAAAAGATCCAGTAGATACATATGTTCCATTATATGTAAGAGATGGACAGATTGCAACACAATATATAATGACAACATTAGAAGAATTAGGTCTTTTAAAAATGGATTTTTTAGGACTTCGTACATTAACTGTTATACAAGATACAAAGAATTTAGTAAAACAAAACCGAGGAATTGATGTTGAATTTGATAAAGAAATGGCAGACCCTAAAGTTTATAAATTATGGCAAGAAGGAAAAAGTTGCGGAATATTTCAGTTTGAATCACAAGGGATGACGAATTTTATGAAGGAGCTAAAGCCAGACTGTTTAGAAGATATAATAGCTGGTGTTTCTTTATACAGACCAGGTCCAATGGACCAAATTCCACGTTACATACGTGGAAAACAAAATCCAGGACATAACGAATATACACATCCAAGTCTAGAACCAATATTAAATGTAACATATGGGTGTATGGTATATCAAGAACAAGTTATGCAAATAGTTCGTGAGCTTGCAGGGTATTCTTTAGGAAGAGCAGACTTAGTAAGGCGTGCAATGGGAAAGAAAAAGTTAGATGTTATGGCAAAAGAAAGAGAAGTATTTATTCATGGACAAGTGGATGAAAATGGAAATGTAGTGGTTCCAGGTTGTGTAAGAAATGGAATAGATGAAATTTCTGCAAATAAAATATTTGACGAAATGGCAGAATTTGCTAAATATGCATTTAATAAATCACATGCTGCATGTTATGCTGTAATATCGTATCAAACAGCATATTTAAAGGCATATTATCCAACAGAATTTATGGCTGCAATGTTAAATAGTTTTTTAGGCAATTTGGATAAAATTCCACAGTATATAGATGAGTGCAAGAGTTTAGGAATAGAAATTTTAAAGCCAGATATAAATAATAGTAGTACAAAATTTACTGTTGAAGGAAATAAAATACGTTTTGGACTTGGAAGTATAAAAAATGTAGGAACAGTACCAGTTGAATGTATTGTAAAAGAAAGAAATGAAAATGGTAGATTTAAAAGCTTTGCAGATTTTTGCGAGAGAATAGCAAATGAGGCTGTAAACAAAAAATGTGTAGAAAGCTTAATAAAAGCAGGTTGCTTTGACGAATTTGAACAAACAAGAGCAACACTTTTAGCTTCGTTTGAAAATATAATTGATATTATTCAAAGTGGTAATAAAAAGGGAATGAATGGACAAGTTTCAATGTTTGATTTGGGTAATGAACAAGAACAAAAGGCTTTAAATGAAGTTAAATATACATTTGAAGAACACAAAGAATTATCTAATAAAGAATTATTATCTATAGAAAAAGAAATGCTTGGAATATATATATCTGGTCACCCTCTAGAAAAAATAAGAAATCAAATAGAACAAAAAACGAATATAAATTCTATGATTTTAAATCAGATATCACAAAAATCCATTGTAAATGAAAACGAGGATTTAATTGTAAACAATAAATACGTAGATGGTCAAAAAGTAGTATATGCTGGTATAATAACTTCAATAAAAAAGAAATACACCAAAAGCAATAAAATAATGGCATTTATAACAATAGAAGATTTATATGGAACAGCGGAAATAATTTGTTTTGAGAATGCTTATATGAGTGCAGGAAAAAGCCTTATAGAAGAAAATATTGTAGTTGTAGAAGGAAGATTAAGCATAAGAGAAGACGAACAAGCAACAATTATTGCAAATAGTATAAGTGATTTTCAAGAAGAACAAAAATCACATATGTTAACATTAAATATAACAAATATTTCAGAAGAACAAAAAGTAAAATTAAGAGCTGCAATAGTATATTTTCATGGAGAAAGAAACAATATAAATGTTCAAATAAAAATAAACGAAGAATTAAAACCATGTGGTCAAATATATATAACAAAAGAAATATTGGCAATATTTGAAGAAATTATAGGTAAAGAAAATGTAATAATTTAGGGATAAGATAAACCTGTGCTAGGATTTAAGAAAAAATATAAAAAGAATACTTGCAAAGTGTTCTTTTTTGATATAGAATTGTATTGCTAATTAAAATATTGGCAATAATAAAGCAATAAGGGGTAAGGAGATAAGCCTCGATAGCTAAATTAAAGGAGGAAAAATTATGTCAGTAAAAGTAGCCATTAATGGTTTTGGACGTATAGGTCGTCTAGCATTTAGACAAATGTTTGGAGCAGAAGGATATGAAATTGTTGCAATAAACGATTTAACAAGTCCTGAAATGTTAGCTCATTTATTAAAATATGATTCAGCACAAGGAAAATATGAAAAAGCAGACACAGTAGTTGCTGGGGAAGATTCTATAACAGTAGATGGAAAAACAATAAAAATATATGCTCAAAAAGATGCAAAAGATTTACCATGGGGAGAAATTGGAGTAGATGTAGTTCTAGAATGTACAGGATTCTATGCATCAAAAGATAAAGCACAAGCACATATTGATGCAGGAGCAAAAAAAGTTGTAATTTCAGCACCAGCTGGAAAAGACTTAAAAACAGTCGTATTTGGAGTAAATGAAAATGTTTTAACTGCAGAAGATAAAATTATATCTGCAGCATCATGTACAACAAACTGCTTAGCACCAATGGCAAAAGCACTAAATGATTATGCAGAAATTCAATCTGGAATAATGACAACAGTACATGCATATACAGGAGATCAAATGCTTTTAGATGGACCACATAGAAAAGGAAATTTAAGAAGAGCAAGAGCTGCAGCTGTAAATATAGTACCAAACTCTACAGGAGCAGCAAAAGCAATTGGATTAGTAATTCCAGAATTAAATGGAAAATTAATTGGTTCTGCACAAAGAGTACCAGTTCCAACAGGTTCAACTACTATATTAGTTGCAGTTGTTAAAGGAAATGATATTACAGAAGAGTCAATAAATAAAGCTATGAAAGAAGCTTCAAATCAATCATTTGGATATACAGAAGAAGAATTAGTATCTTCAGATGTAATTGGAATGAAATATGGTTCATTATTTGATAGTACCCAAACAATGGTAACAAAAGTAGACGAAGGATTATATCAAGTTCAAGTTGTTTCTTGGTATGATAATGAAAATTCATATACAAGCCAAATGGTTAGAACAATAAAATATTTTGCAGAATTAGGATAAAATTAATAAAATAAAATTAAAAGAACACTTGAAAAGTGTTCTTTTTTAATATACAATAGACACAGCTAATAAAAAAGAAAAAACTGCATAAAATAAACATAAAAACTAAATTTTAGGAGGAATGTAAAATGAATAAGAAAACTGTAAAAGATATCGATGTGAAAGGAAAAAAGGTATTGGTAAGATGTGATTTTAACGTACCTATGGATGAAAATAAAAATATTACTGATAAAACAAGAATTGTTGCTGCAATTCCAACAATAAAATATTTATTGGAAAATAATTGTGCAATAATTCTTTGTTCACATTTAGGAAGACCAAAAGGAGAATTTAAACCAGAATTTTCGTTAGAACCAGTTGCAAAAGAATTATCTAAATTATTAGGAAAAGAAGTAATAATGGCAAAAGACGTAGTAGGAGATGATGCAAAAACAAAGGCTGCTAACTTAGAACAAGGACAAATAATGCTATTAGAAAACGTTAGATTCCATAGAGAAGAAACAGACAATTCACCAGAATTTGCAAAAGAATTAGCAAGTATGGCACAAATATATGTAAATGATGCATTTGGAACAGCACATAGAGCACATGCATCAACAGCAGGTGTTGCAGCATATTTGCCAGCTGTTTCTGGTTTCTTAATAGAAAAAGAATTAAAATTTTTAGGAAATGCTGTAAATAATCCAGAAAGACCATTTGTAGCAATACTTGGTGGTGCAAAAGTATCAGATAAAATAGGAGTTATAGATAGTTTACTAGATAAAGTAGATACATTAATGATTGGTGGAGGAATGGCATATACATTTTTTAAAGCACAAGGTTATGAAGTAGGAAATTCAATATGTGAATTAGATAAATTAGATTTAGCAAAACAAGCAATGGAAAAAGCTAAAGAAAAAGGTGTAAAATTAATGCTTCCTGTAGATACTAAAATTGGAAAGGAATTTAAACCAGACACAGAAAGTAAAACAGTTGCTTGGACAGAAATTCCAGAAAACTGGGAGGGATTTGACATTGGAGAAAAAACAATTAAAATGTTTGTAGATGAACTAAAAACAGCTAAAACAGTTGTATGGAATGGACCATTAGGACTATTTGAGTTTGATCAATTTGCAATAGGAACAAACGAAATTGCAAAAGCATTATCTGAAATTAATGCAACGACAATAATTGGTGGAGGAGATTCAGCAGCTGCAGTTGAAAAAGCAGGGTTAGCAGATAAAATGACACATATTTCAACAGGAGGAGGAGCATCACTAGAATTCTTAGAAGGAAAAAAATTACCAGGAATTGAATGCCTACTAGACAAATAGGACACAGGGGACAGGTCTTAAGTGTCCCATATATTTGTCGAAAATTGTATAATAAAAATATAGGAGATAGAAATATGGAAAATAAAAAAGAACCAATAAAAATAAGATTAAGTACAGTAATTTTAATTTTTATAATATTTATATTAATAATAGCAATTGTAGGAATAATAATGTATTATAATACTAAAAAGATAGATAAAGGCAATATAATAGAAGATACTCAAATAGATTATTCAGGAACAGAGAATAAAATTGAAGAAAAAGAATTAAGTGAATTTAATATTAATGATACACGTATAAAAAAAATGTATGAATGCATACCAATGATAGATAGTAACAAAATAAGCAAGAATGCATATCAAGATTTAAAGGTAACTAAGGAAGATTTAACAACAGAATTTTTATTGGAGTGTGCATATTCGAAGTTAGACTTATCAGAAGAAGATAAGCAACCAATAGACGGAATGACGATTGATTCAGGATGGTATACTTTTGATGCAGATTTATTACAAGAAAAAGTAAAAGAAATGTATGGCACAAAAATAAAAAATGTAAGCTTTGAAATTGGTTATGGTCAATCGTGCTCATATCAAAATAGTAATAATAAATATTTTTATTCAGTAGGTGGCGGTTCGGCAGAAGAGTTAATAAATATAAGAAATATAGAGAAAGCCTATGAAGAAGAAGATAATATATATATTGAAGACAGATATATGGTATTTGAGGGTACAGATAGTAAATATAAATTGTATACGTCATCAGATAATAAAAAGCTAATAGATGATATAGATTCAAGTATATTAACAAAAACGAATGAAGATATTATTACTGAATTAAAAAATAAGTATAATTCAAGTATGAGAAAATATAAACATACATTCAAAAAAGGTTCAGATGGAAACTATTATTGGTATAGTACAGAACCAATAGAATAAAAAATTAAATTGCTATATTGAATATTAGGAGGTATTTATGAGAAAGAAAATAATAGCAGGAAACTGGAAAATGAATATGCTTCCAAATGAAGCAATACAATTTATAGAAGAGCTAACACCATTAGTTAAAAATACAGAAAATGAAGTTATATTATGTGTGCCATATACAGACTTATTTTATGCATTATTAACTGCACAAAATACAAATATAAAAATAGGTGCACAAAATATGCACTTTGAAGAAAAAGGAGCCTATACAGGAGAAGTTTCAGCGCAAATGCTAAAAGCAATAAATGTTGAATATGTAATTATAGGACACTCAGAAAGAAGACAATATTTTAATGAAACAGATGAAACTGTTAATAAAAAAATAAAAGCAGCATTTGCAAATGGACTAAAACCAATTGTGTGTGTGGGAGAAACATTAGAACAAAGAGAACAAGGAATAACAATAGACATAATAACAAAACAAACACAATTAGCATTAGAAGGATTAACAAATGAACAAGTAGAAAATACAATAATTGCATATGAACCAATATGGGCTATAGGAACAGGAAAGACAGCTACAAGCGAAGATGCAAATAAAGCAACTAAGTCGATTCGTGACAAAATTTGTCAAATCTATGGACAAAATACTGCAAATGGAGTTATAATACAATATGGTGGAAGTGTAAAAGCTTCAAATGCAAAAGAGCTATTTGAAAAATCTGATATAGACGGAGGACTAGTAGGAGG
>CAKPKZ010000009.1 GCA_934167435.1 uncultured Clostridia bacterium
GCAGATGCAGAAAATTATTTAGGACAAAAAGTATCTCAAGCAGTTATTACAGTACCTGCATATTTTAATGATAGCCAAAGACAAGCAACAAAAGATGCTGGTAAAATAGCAGGACTAGAAGTATTAAGAATTATAAACGAACCAACAGCAGCAGCACTTGCTTATGGAATGGATAAAGAACAAGATCAAAAAATATTAATATATGATTTAGGTGGAGGAACATTTGATGTTTCTATACTAGATATTGGTGACGGAGTATTTGAAGTTTTATCTACAAGTGGTAACACACACTTAGGTGGAGATGATTTTGATAATGCAATTATAGAATATTTAGTAAGCGAATTTAAAAAATCAAATGGAATCGATTTAAAAACAGATAAAATGGCTATGCAAAGATTAAAAGAAGCAGCTGAAAAAGCTAAAATAGAGCTTTCTGGTGTTCAACAAACACAAATTAACTTACCATTTATTACAGCAGATGCAACAGGACCAAAACATTTAGACGTAACATTAACAAGATCAAAATTTGAAGAATTAATTCATGACTTAGTAGAAGCAACAGCAGGACCAGTAAACCAAGCATTAAAAGATGCAGGACTTACAGCAAATGATATCCACAAAGTATTATTAGTTGGTGGATCTACAAGAGTTCCAGCAGTTCAAGAAGTTGTTAAAAGAATTACAGGTAAAGAACCAGATAAAGGAATAAATCCAGATGAATGTGTTGCAATAGGTGCATCTATTCAAGGTGGTGTATTATCTGGAGATGTTAAAGACTTAGTATTATTAGATGTTACACCATTATCATTAGGTATTGAAACATATGGAGGAGTATTTACAAAATTAATAGAAAGAAATACAACAATACCAACTAAAAAATCACAAATATTCTCAACAGCTGCAGATGGTCAAACATCAGTAGAAGTTCACGTATTACAAGGTGAAAGAGAAATGGCTGCCTATAACAAGACATTAGGAAGATTCCAATTAACAGGAATACCGGCAGCACCAAGAGGAGTACCTCAAATAGAAGTAACATTTGATATAGATGCAAACGGAATAGTTCATGTATCTGCAAAAGACATGGCAACAGGAAATAGTCAAAATGTTTCAATTACAGCAAGTACAAACTTAACAGATGAAGATATAGACAAAGCTGTAAAAGATGCAGAAGCACATGCTGCAGAAGATAAAAAGAAAAAAGAAGAAATCGAAACAAAGAATAATGCCGAAAGTTTAATATATAACAGTGAAAAAACATTAACTGACTTAGGAGATAAAATAAGTGGTGAAGAAAAAGCAAAGGTACAAACAGAAATTGATAATACTAAAAAAGCTTTAGAAACAAACGACACTGCTCAAATTAAAGAGGCTACAGAAAAATTAACAAAAGTATTCTATGAAATGAGTGAACAATTATACAAAAATGCAAATCCAAATGGAGCACAAGGTGCAGGAGTAGATCCAAACGCAGCAAATGGAACTGATGGTCAAACTCAATCAAATGATGGAAATGTATATGATGCAGATTATAAAGTAGAAGATGACCAAGATAAAAAATAAAAATAAAGAAGGGATTAGGGAATATTCCTTAAATCCCTTTTTTAGATATGTTAATATAAAGACATTAATTAGGAGGAAAAATGGCAAGTAAAAGAGATTATTATGAAGTTTTGGGTGTAAATAAAAATGCCACAGATGATGAATTAAAAAAAGCTTATCGTAAACTTGCAAAAAAATATCATCCTGATGCTAATCCAGATAACAAACAAGAAGCGGAAGCAAAATTTAAAGAAGTCAATGAAGCATATGAAACTTTGTCTGATGCTCAAAAAAGGAGAATGTATGATCAATTTGGACCAGATGGACCACAAGGATTTAATGGCGCAGGAGGACCGTTTGGAGGACAAGGCGGATATTATTCATATAATGGATCTGGGTTTGAGGGATTTGGTGATTTCGGCGATTTAGGAGATATATTTTCATCCTTTTTTGGAGGAGGATTTGGAAAAAGCTCTAGAAGAAATAATGGACCTAAAAAAGGTGCCGATTTAAATTTACATATGGAAATTAGTTTTGAGGAAGCGTTTTTAGGAGTTGAAAAGGAAATTGTTATAAATAGAAATGAACAATGTGATGTATGTAAAGGAACAGGAGCCAAACCAGGAACGTCAGTTACTAAATGTACAATGTGTAATGGAACTGGGCAAGTAAAGCAAGTTCAAAATACAATTTTAGGACAAATGCAAACAACAAGAACATGTAGTGCATGTCATGGTACAGGAGAAGTAATAAAGGAACCTTGTGACAGTTGTAGAGGTAAAGGCACAATAAGGAAACAACCAAGAATTAAAGTAAAAATACCAGCCGGAATAGACGATGGGCAAACTGTAGTATTAAGAGGAGAAGGTGAACCAGGAGAAAAGGGTGGACCAAAAGGAGATTTATATATTACAATTGGAATAAAAAGACATAGTATTTATACAAGAAAAGGAAATAATGTAATGTGTGAAGTTCCAATCACAATTACACAAGCAACGCTAGGAGCAGATTTAGAAATTCCAATGGTAGATGGAACAAAAGAAAAATATAAAATACCTGATGGAACTCAAACTGGAACTAAGTTTATAATAAGAAACAAAGGGTTTAAATCTGTTAATTCTACAGTACAAGGAGATTTTGTATTTACAGTAATAGTTAAAACACCGAAAAGATTAACAAAAGAACAAAGAGACTTATTTATGCAATTAGCAAAAACAATGAATGAACAACCTCCAATAAAAAAGAGAGGATTGTTCGGATAATATATAATTAATGTAAGGGATTGTAATACAGACATCCCTTATTTTAATGTAAAAAAATTTTTTAAAAATAACTATTGACACAGAACAAAAATTCGTTTATAATATTATTTATACGAACAGTGTTCGCTAAAGTTGGAGGAGATAATGATGAAAATAATTAATTTTAAAAAATTTATAAGAATAACAATAGTATTAATTTATATAATTAGTTTAATATTAATAATATTATCAAATACAACATATTCTAAATGTAATGTTTCTTATAAAACTGAATATGTAGTACATGGAGAAACATTATGGTCAATAGCGCAAAGAGAAGGAAAGTATAATAAGTATTATGAAAATAAAGATGTTAGAGAAATAGTTTATGGTTTAAAAAAAATAAACAATTTTTCAAACTCAAATTTAAAAGAAGGACAAGAGATAAAAATTCCAAAACTATAAATAATATATATAAAAAATAGTTTTTAGGTTAAACTAAATTTACGGAGGTAATAATATGTTTAAACCTAAAGCTATTTTTTTTGAAAATGAAATAAAAAATTATGAGTTAGGAAAAGAATTATTAGAAAAATATAAACAAGTTCCTAAAATAGAAATAGAAAATCATAATAATATAGAAGAGATGAGAAAAAAATCAAACAAAGAATTTATTGATATGAAAAGAAATTTAATTATAGGAGTACGAAAAACGCATAAGTTTGTTGAAAATCATAAAACTTCAGATTACTTAGTACCATACACCTCGTCAGGTTGTACAGCGGCATGCATGTATTGTTATTTAGTATGTAATTATAATAAATGTGCATACTTACGTTTATTTGTAAATAGAGAACAGATGCTGGAAAAAATAATAAAGACTTCAGAAAAATCAGAAAAAGAATTAACTTTTGAAATAGGAAGCAATAGTGACCTAATTTTAGAAAACACCATAACAGGAAATTTACCATGGACAATAGAAAACTTTAAAAATACAAAGAAGGGTTTTTTAACATTTCCTACTAAGTTTGATATGGTTGACGATCTATTAAATTTAGACCATAAAGGAAAAGTTATAATAAGGGTAAGCGTTAATCCAGAACAAATAATAAATAGAGTAGAGTTTGGAACTTCTAGACTAAATGGAAGAATTGAAGCAATAAATAAATTAAAACAAGCAGGTTATAAAATTGGAATATTAATTGCGCCAGTAATATTGGTAGAAAATTGGAAAGAATTATATAGCCAATTAATTCAAACACTAGCTGATAAATTAACAGAAGAAGTAAAAAAAGATGTATTTTTTGAAATAATTTTTATGACATATAGTTTTGTTCATACAAAAATAAATGAAGAGGCATTTCCTAATGCTATTAATTTATACAATAAAGAGATAATGACAGGAAGGGGAAAAGGCAAATATATGTATAAACCAATGGTTAGAGCCGATGCAGAAACGTTTATAAGAGCACAAATGAAAAAATATTTTTCACAAAACACGATAATGTATATAGTTTAATATAGAAAAATACTACTAAATATGATAAAATAGTATAAGTAAAAAATTTAGGAGGAAAAATATGTCATATATAGAATTTAAAAACGTTGTAAAACAATATCAAATGGGAGAAGTTACAATAAAAGCTTTAGACAATACAAGTTTTGAAATAGAAAAAGGAGAATTAATAGTAATAGTTGGACCAAGTGGAGCTGGAAAAACAACAACTTTAAATATTCTAGGAGGAATGGACATAGCAACTTCTGGTCAGGTAAATGTGGATGGAAGAAGTATTGAAAAATTAGATAGGAAAGAATTAATAAAATATAGAAGAGAAGATATTGGATTTGTATTTCAATTTTATAATTTAATACAAAATTTAACTGCAATAGAAAATGTAGAATTGGCTGCGGAAATTTGTAAAGATTCATTAAATATAGAAGAAGTAATAAGAAAAGTTGGATTAGAAGAAAGAAAAAATAATTTTCCATCTCAATTATCTGGAGGGGAGCAACAAAGAGTAGCAATAGCAAGAGCTATTGCTAAGAATCCTAAATTGTTATTATGTGATGAACCAACAGGAGCTTTAGACTATAAAACAGGTAAACAAATTTTAAAATTATTGCAGGAAATGTCAAGAAAAGAAAAAATGACAGTAGTAATAATAACTCATAATGCTGCTATAGCACCAATGGCAGATAAAGTAATACATTTTAAGAATGGAACTGTAGAGAGGATTGAACAAAACAATGATACAATTTCAATAGATGAAATAGAATGGTAAAATGTTGGAGGAATTAAATGAAAAAAGCATTATTAAAAGATAGCATTAAAGAAATAAAAAATACATATAAACGTTTTATATCAATATTGTTAATGGCATTTCTTGGAGTTGGATTTTTTGCGGGAATAAGAGCAACCTCACCAGATATGTTAAATACAATAGATGCATATTATAAAAATCAAAATGTATATGACATTGAAATTGTTTCTACATTAGGCCTTACAGAAGAGGATGTAAATGAACTTAAAAATGTAGAAGGAGTAAAAAGTGTAGAAGGTATATATAATGAGAATGTAATTATAAATGAAAGTGATTTAGAATATGTAGCAAAAATACTAGATATAAAAAATACTAATGTTCCAATATTACTAGAGGGAAACATGCCTATTGAGGAAAACGAATGCGTAGTAGAAAAAAATGTATTAACTAAATTAAATAAAGCTATTGGTGATACTATACAATTAGAAACAGAAGAGAAAAGCAAAATAAAAGAAAAGAATTTAAAAATTGTTGGAATAGTTCAAAGTCCATTATATATATCAAGGGATAGAGGAACTACTACTTTAGCATCTGGAAAAATAGATTTTTATGTCTATGTAAAACCTGAAAATATTAATCAAGATGTATATACTCGGAATTTATATAAAAACAAATGAAACATCTAATATGGTTACATCAACTAAGGAATATAAAGAATATATAGAAAAAATAAAAAATAATATTGAAAAAATTAAAGAAAACAGACAAAATGCTAGATATAATAGTTTAATTGAACAAGCAACTAATAAGTACAATGAGGCTCAAGATGAATTTAATAAAGAAAAAACAACAGGCCAAAAAAATATACAAGATGCTGAAAATAAGATTAATGAAGGAAAAGAAAAAATTCAAGCAGAAAGAAAAAAACTAGAAAATAATAAGTTAAAAGCAGATGCTGAATTTGCAAAAGCTAAACAGCAAATAAAAAATGCAAAAGATGAAATCGCTAAAAATGAGGAAATGTTAAAAACGAAAACAGAAGAAGCTAATACTAGTATAACGCAAGTTAAAAATCAAAAAGAAACAATGCAAAAACAATTAGTAAATGTACAAACTACATTAAAAACATTGCAAGAACAATATAATAAAATAAATACAGCATTAGCAAATACTAAATTAGAAGAAGAAAAAGAGGTATTATTGCAGCAAAAAAATAATATTGAAACAGGTATAACTACTGCTAAAGAGTCTATTTCGCAGTTGGAGTCAGGAATTACTAAAATAGATGAAGAGATTTCAAAAGCAAGTAAGGAATTACAAAACGCTAAAAATAAAGTAAATAATGCAAAAACACAAATATCAAAACAAGAAAATACATTAGAAGAAAAAATAAAATCAACTTACTTGCAAATTAATCAAGGCTTTGCAGAGATTAAGAATTCAGAAACCAAAATATATAAAGCAGAAACAGAACTTGCAAATAGTAAAACAGAATTTTCTAATAAAATTCAAGAAGCAGAAGAAAAATTAAAAAATGCTAAACAAGAAATTGCAAATATAGAAAAACCAATATGGTATATTTTAGATAGAACTTCAAATCAAGGATATAATGGGTTCATTCAAGATACCGAAAGTATAAAAAACATAGGAAAAGTATTTCCAATAGTATTTTTTGTAGTTGCAACATTAATATCATTAACATCAATGACTAGAATGGTTGATGAGCAAAGATTACAAATAGGAACATTAAAAGCCATGCGGATATAATAAAATTCAAATTTCCAATAAGTATATTATTTATGCAGCTTTAGCATGTATAATAGGTGGAATACTTGGAATGAGTCTAGGTTTTATATTATTACCAAAAATTATTTGGATGATGTATAAAATGATGTATGTAATGCCAGAGATACAAATTAGCTTTAATATTTATTATGCAATTTTAGGATTAGGAATTGCAAGCATATGTATAATTGGTGCAACATTATATTCAGTTATAAAGAGTTTGAAAAATTTACCTGCAGTTCTTATGAGACCTAAATCACCTAAAATGGGAAAAAGAGTACTATTAGAAAAAATACCATTTATTTGGAAAAGATTGAGTTTTACTAGAAAGGTAACAGTTAGAAATATATTTAGATATAAAAAAAGATTTTTTATGACAATTATAGGAATATGTGGATGTACAGCTCTTATTACTGCTGGATTTGGAATAAGGGATTCTATTAGAATAATACTTCCAAACCAATATGGGAATGTTTTTAATTATGATATGCAAATAAGTTTAAAAACTAACGTTAAAGAGCAAAGTAAACAAGATTTAATAGATGAATTAAATAATCTTGAAACAACTAAACAAATTTCAGAGGTCTATTATACATCTGGAAAACTAACAAATAAAAATAACAATGAAGATGTTCAAATTATAGTGCCTAAAGATGCCCAAACAATTAATAATATGATAAAAATGAAAGACATAAAGACAGGTGAACAAATTAATATAGAAAAAGCAGAAATATGTATAACAGATAAAGTTGCACAATTATTAAATGTAAAAAAAGGAGATAACATTGTATTAAAAATTAATGATGTAGAAAAAAATGTAAAGATATCAAATATATTAGAAAACTATGTTTATCACTATGTATATATGTCAAAGAATACTTATGAACAATTATATGATAACTACAATACTAATACATTGCTAGTTAATAATAAAGAAATAACAAAGGAACAAGAGGAAGAAATTTCGAAAAAAATAATGGCAAAAGAAGATGTGGGAGGAGTTATTTTAACTTCATCAATTATGGGAATGCTGGATGATACAATGAAATCTTTAAATTATGTTGTTATTATTTTAATAATATCAGCAGGTTTACTTGCGTTTGTTGTATTGTATAATTTATCAAATGTTAATATAAGTGAAAGAATAAGAGAACTTGCTACAATAAAGGTATTAGGATTTTACGATAAAGAAGTGTATTCATATGTAACAAGAGAAACTGTAATATTAACAATTATAGGAATTTTGCTTGGTTTAGTTAGTGGATATTTTTTAAACTTTTATATTATGCAAACATGTGAAATAAATATACTAAGATTTAGTAAAATTGTAACGCCTATAAGCTATATATATAGTATATTAATTACAATAGTATTTACTGTAATAGTAAATATAGTAACATATTTTTCATTAAAAAAGATAGATATGATAGAAAGCTTAAAAAGTGTAGAATAGAAGGGAAATTTAAAAGTGAAAGAAATAAAAAACATATTAATAGTTACAACTTTTTTAATTGTGGTAATAGTTACTCAAATAGCAGTATATTATATTTTTTCAGATATAGAATCTAAAGAGCCATCTAAAGAAACATTTAGTGAAGAGTGTCAAATACAAACCAAAATATATCAAGGAAGAAAAATTTTTACAATATCGCCTAATAATAAAAACAATACTGAAAAAGTTATATTATATTTTCATGGAGGATCTTATGTAGCAGAAATGACAAAAGAACATTGGGATTTTTTAGGAAGGTTAGCAAATGACACAGGTTTACAAATAATTGTACCCGATTATCCATTAACGCCTAAATATAATTATGAAGATGTTTTTAATATGGTAGAACCATTATATAATGAAATTATTAAAAATATTAATGCTCATAATTTAATTATGATGGGGGATTCTGCGGGAGGAGGTCTAGCATTAGCACTAGAAGAGAAATTAGGAGTAGACAATATAGAATGCCCAGAAAAGTTAATACTAATATCGCCATGGTTAGATGTTAGAATGGAAAATAATGAAATAAATAAAATAGAAAAGTATGATACAGATTTAAGCAAAGAAAAATTAAAATTAGCTGGAATTGCTTACTCTGGAATAGATGGTATAAATAACTATTTGGTAAATCCAATAGATGGGCCTTTGAAAAATTTGAAAAATGTTACTATTTTTACTGGAACATATGATATACTAAATCCAGATGTTCACAAGTTGATAAATAAGGTCCAAAATGAAGGTATTACTATACAAATAAAGGAATATAGTGAAGCCAAACATATTTGGATTATAAATAGCCCAAATGAAGAAGTATCGAAAAATGCTTATAATGATTTATTAGAAACATTAAACTATTAATAATAGGAGTTTTTATGAAAAGAAAAAAAGAAAAGTTGGGATGGAGAAAGTTAGATAACTCTGCTAAAATTTTTCCAATATCTGCAGGTAAAAAATTTAGTACAGTTTTTAGATTATCTGTAATTCTAAAACAAAATGTAAATGCTAGCATTCTAGAAAAAGCGGTAAATATTACACTGGAAAAGTATGTATCATTTAAAGTAAAAATGAAAACTGGATTTTTTTGGTATTATTTTGAATATAATACTAAAAAACCAATAGTAGAACAAGAAAAAGATTATCCATGTAAATATATTGATCCAAAAGAAAATAATGATTATTTATTTAAGGTAACATATTTTGAAAAAAAGATAAACATAGATATATTTCATTCATTAACAGATGGAAATAGTGGAAGTACTTTTTTTAGAGAAATAATATATAATTATTTAGAAATGGCACATTGTAACGAATTAAATAATGAAAAAAGAACAATTAGAAAAATAGATTACAATACAGAAGATAGTTATATTCTAAATTATAAAAAAGACTTAAAATCAAATGCTTCTTCAAAAAAAGCATACATATTAAAAGGAAGAACAATAAAGTTAGGAGCTGTGTCTGCAATACATGAAATAATTGATGTAAACGATTTAAAAAAAGAATGTAGTATATACAATGTTACAATAACACAATATTTATCTGCTGTATTAATATACTCAATATATTTTGCAAATTATAAAAAAAATAACGGAAAAAAGCCAATTAAACTATGTATACCAGTTAATTTAAAAAGATACTTTCAATCTAAAACAATATCTAACTTTTTTTCATATATAACATTGGAAATATTTTTGAATAATATAGATGCTACATTTGAAAACATATTAGAATTAGTAAAGAATGATTTTAATAGGAAATTAACAGAAGAGGAAATAATAAAAACTATGTCTGCAAATGTAAAATTAGGAAATAATTTAGCAGTAAGAACAGTACCATTAATATTAAAAAAAATCTTAGTAAGATTAAGCTATATAGAAATTAGGAAATATACTACAATTACATTTTCAAATATAGGGAGAATTGGTATAATAGGAAAATATAAAGAATACATAGATAATTTTCTTATGTTAATAGCTCCAGAACCAGTAGAAAGAATAAAATGCTCTTCGTGTACATTTGAAGATAAAATGGTATTCACATTTACTTCAATTTTAGAAGATTCGAATATAGAGAAAGTGTTTTATGAATTTTTAAAAAGCAAAAACATTAAAGTTTATATAGAAAGTAATGGTGTTTTAGATGTTATATCCACAAAAAATTAATGCTAAGAATGGTGATTTAATTATAAGAATTATGTTAGCGAGTTCAATTATAATAGCAATTACTTTAGTTATTATTAATAAAGTGACTAATCCTAATGTACATTGGGGAGCATTATGTAATGCTGGAATAGTATATATATGGACAACAGTAATATATTCTATAAAAAAAAATACTAACATTGCAGGACAAGTATTATTACAAACAATTGCAATATCTATATTTACAATATATATTGATTATGTATTAGGATTTGAAGCCTGGTCAGTGAATTACATTTTACCTGTAATAATTATAATAGCAAATATAACTATGTTAATATTAACAATTATAAGTTACAAAAAGTATATAAGATATGCAATATACCAATTAATTATAATATTATTAAGTATGTTACCCATGTTGTTAATTTATGAGAAAATTATACAAAATAAAACGTTGAATTACATTGCAGTAAGTATATCGATTATTAATTTAATAATTACTATTATATTGTGCAAAAATGATGTAAAGGAAGTAATTATAAGAAAATTTCATATATAGAAAGAGAATGGAAAAAATGAAGAATATAAAAGATTATAATTTAGAAGAATTAAAAAAAGAATTTATAGAATTAGGAGAAAAACCATTTAGAGCAGAACAGGTATTTAAATGGATACATGAAGCAAATGTAAAAGAATTTGATGAGATGACTAATATTTCGTTAGAATTAAGGGAAAAGTTAAAACAAAATTATACAATGTGTATTTATAAAATTATAAAAAAACAAGTAGCATCTGATGGAACAAAAAAATATCTTTTTGATGTATTAGATGGTAATGCAATAGAAACTGTTTTAATGCAATATCATCATGGATATAGCATTTGTGTTTCTTCGCAAATAGGTTGCAAGATGGGATGTAAGTTTTGTGCCTCAACAGGAATAAAATTTATAAGAAATCTTAGTTCAGGAGAAATTGTAGAACAAATATTGGCAGTACAAAGGGATGAAAATATTAAAATTTCAAATGTAGTATTTATGGGAATTGGAGAGCCACTTGACAATTATGATAATGTTGTAAATGCTATTAGAATAATAAATAACCCTAAAGGATTGAATATAGGAGCTAGACATATAAGTGTTTCTACAAGTGGATTAGTTCCAAAAATATATAAGTTAGCTAAGGAAAATATTCAATGCACGTTATCAATATCATTACATGCAACGACAGATGAAAAACGTAGTAAAATGATGCCGGTTAATGATGCATATAATATAGAACAACTAATAAAAGCATGCAAAGATTATATAAAAATAACAAATAGAAGAATATCATTTGAATATGCTTTAGCAAAAGATAATAATGACAATTTAGAAGATGCAAAAAAGTTGGTGAATTTGTTAAAAGGAATGATTTGCCATGTTAATTTAATACCAATAAACAAAATAGAAAATGGAGAATTTACTAAAAGTTCTAATGAAAATATAATCAAATTTAGAGATTACTTAAATGCTCATGGAATTGTAGCAACAATTAGAAGAGAATTGGGTTCTGATATAGATGCAGCATGTGGGCAGTTAAGAAGAAAAAATTTAAATAAATAAAAAAGCTGGAATTTGAAGTTAAATACTTCATTTCCAACTTTTAGTTTATAATATAATACAAATTAATCCTCCAGAACCTTCATTAACAATACGTTCTAAAGTTTCTTGAAGCTTTAATTGAGCATCTTCTGGCATTTTAGAAAGCTTTGTTTGAAGACCTTCATTAACAAGTTCGTGTAAACTCTTTCCAAAAATATTAGATTCCCAAATTTTCTTAGGGTCATTTTCAAATTCAGAAAGTAAATAATTTACTAACTCCTCAGATTGTTTTTCAGATCCAACAATTGGAGATACTTCTGTTTCTACATTAGTTTTTATTAAATGAATGCTTGGAGCAGTAGCTTTTAATTTTACCCCAAATCTAGAACCCTGTTTAACCATTTCTGGTTCTTCAAGAATTAAATCGTCCATAGAAGGTGTAACAATTCCATATCCTTTAGCATTTACTTCTTCTAACGCATATGAAATTTTGTCATATTTTTTCTTAGTCTTTGATAAATCAGAAATTATACTAAATAAATCGCCTTCATTAGAAACACTAACACCTGTAATTTCTGAAAGAACAGTGTAAAACAATTCCTCTTTCATTGTAATAGAAATATTAACAGTTCCAGTTCCTAGCATAATATTTTCAATAGAAGTGTTATCTATTATTTCTGTGCTTTTAATAGAACTTACACAAGTAGAGACTTCTTTCAAAACATTAACATTAGAAAAAGCATTTTTTATTTCATCAAATAATTGACATTTTAGCGGATGTGAAAAATCTAAACCATCTATCCATCTAGGAAATTTAATATTAATTTGTTCAACAGGAAATTCGTATAAAACTTTAGAAAACATATCTGTAATATCATCAATTGTTAATTCTTCACAATTTGTAGGAATTACTGTTGTGTTATATTTTTGGCTTAATTCATTAGCTAGATTTTTACTTTCATTAGAAGAAGGGTTTTGAGTATTTAAAAGCATAATAAAAGGTTTATTAATTTCTTTTAGTTCAGAAACCACTCTTTCTTCAGCTTTTACATAGTCATCACGAGGAATGTCGGTAAAAGAACCATCTGTTGTTATTAAAATTCCTATAGTTGAATGTTCTTGTATTACTTTTTTGGTTCCAATTTCAGCAGCCTTTTCAAATGGGATTTCTTCTTCAGACCATGGAGTTTTAACCATTCTAGGCATATCATCTTCCAAATATCCTATACTATTTTCAACTAAATATCCAACACAATCTACTAAACGTGTTTTAAATTTTAAGTTATTATCAAGTGAAATTTCAATAGCCTCATTTGGAACAAATTTTGGTTCAGTTGTCATTATTGTTTTTCCAGCAGCACTTTGTGGAAGTTCATCTTTGGCTCTTTCTTTTTTATAGTCATTGTCTATATTAGGTATAACAAGTAAGTCCATAAATTTTTTTATAAAAGTAGATTTACCAGTTCTAACAGGTCCAACAACTCCAACATAAATATCACCTTCTGTTCTTTTGGCAATGTCTTGATATAGATTTATATTTTCCATCTATATACCTCCTTTAAAATTCAAGAAATGTTTGTACTAAATAACTTTAATTAATTTATATTGAGAAATGTTAAAGAATATGACAAGTTATAAAAAAATAATTGATAAATATAGAGAAATGTGATAAAATAACAAATATTATATAGTTCTCATACAATATAATGAGATAAATTGAAAGGGTTGAATACAAAATGAGGGATTTAGAAAAAGCAAAAGATATATTGAAAGAGTATAACCAAGAACATATAATAAAGATTCTGGATCAATTAGATACAGAAAAACAAAATGAGTTAGTTAATCAAATATTAAATATAGATTTTCACCAAATACATGAGTTATATGAAAATACTAAAAAAGAAATTGAATTTAAAGAAAATAAAATAGAGCCAATTAAATATTTAGATAAAGAAAAGTTAAGTAGCGCACAAAAAGAAAAATTTGAAGAATTAGGAAGTAACATTATAAAAAATGGTCAATATGCAGTAGTAACCATGGCAGGAGGGCAAGGAACTAGACTAGGGCATAATGGACCAAAAGGAACATTTAAGTTAGATGTATATGGCAAAGGAAAGTATTTATTTGAAATATTAGCAGAAAATTTAAAAGAAGCAAATAAAAAATACAATACAATAATACCTTGGTACATAATGACGAGTAAAGAAAATAATGATGCTACCAAAGAATTCTTAGAAAAAAATAATTATTTTGGTTATGATAAAAGTTGTGTGACTTTATTTATGCAAGGAGAATTACCATTAGTTAGTCAAGATGGAAAACTATTAATAAATAAAAATATGCAAATAAAAGAAGCTTCTGATGGAAATGGAGGAGTATTCTCATCTTTAAGAACAACAGGAGCTTTGGCAGATATGAAAAAAAGAAATATAAAATGGATATTTATAGGTGGAGTAGATAATGCGATTTTAAAAATGGCAGATATAGTATTATTAGGAATGGCTATTGACCACAATGTCCAAATAGCTTCAAAATCTGTAGTAAAAGCTAATCCACATGAAAGAGTAGGAGTATTTTGCAGATGTAATGGATGTCCTAAAGTTATAGAATATACAGAACTTCCAGAAAAAATGGCTGAGGAAATAGATAATAATGGGGAATTAAAATATGGTGAATCGCATATAATGTGTAATTTATTTACGATAGATGCTATAGAAAAAATTAGTAAAGAACCATTAATGTATCATAGTGCATTTAAGAAGAATTCTTACATAGATGAAAATGGAAAAGAAATAATTCCACAAGAACCAAATTCATATAAATTTGAAGCATTTATATTTGATAGTTTTGAATTTTTTGATGATATTGCAATATTAAGAGGAAAAAGAGAAGATGATTTTGCACCAGTAAAAAATAAAGAAGGTACAGATAGTCCAAAAACTGCTAAAGAATTATATGAAAAATATTGGAAAAGAGTTGGAAATAAACAATAATTTAATATAAAGAGGGGAATTATTAATGGATGAATGTAAAATAGAAAACTTATATAATTTAAATGAAACAATTGCAAAAGAATTACTAGAAAATAATATATATCCTTGGGAAGTATTACCACAAATAAAGGACTTTATACTAAAATTAGGACCAACGTTAAGTAAGGACGAATATGAAGAAGTTAAAGAAAATGTTTGGATTGCAAAAAGTGCTAAAGTAGCTCCAACTTCATTTATTGCAGGACCTACAATAATTGGAAAAGAAGCGGAAGTAAGACATTGTGCATTTATAAGAGGAAATGCAATTGTTGGAGAAGGTGCAGTTGTTGGGAATTCAACAGAACTAAAAAACGTTATATTATTTAATAAAGTTCAAGTACCACATTATAATTATGTAGGAGATTCGATATTGGGGTATAAATCACATATGGGAGCTGGATCAATAACTTCAAATGTTAAATCAGATAAAAAATTAGTTATAATAAAGGCTAAAATGGAAAAAATAGAAACTGGATTAAAAAAAGTAGGGGCTATGTTAGGAGATGAAGTTGAAGTTGGCTGTGGTTCAGTATTAAACCCAGGAACTATAATTGGAAAAAATACTAATATATATCCATTATCTTCAGTAAGAGGCGTAATAAAAAAAGGAAGTATATATAAAAATCAGAATGAAATAATAGAAAAAAATTAAAAAATCAGCTATTTAAAGCTGATTTTTTGTTACATTCCTTGATTACCAGGAATGAAATAGTCAATAACACCATAGATTAATGCACCTACTATTGCTGCTACCCAAGAAATTGAGTAACCAGAAACAAAAAATTGTGTAACATATAAAGTAATAGCTGCTAAAGCAAATCCGATAAACCCTTTACCAAAAGGACTTGCATGTAATCCAGTAAATTTAACAATTAAATAATCTATAACAGTTAATACAACTGCAGCTATTGCTAAAGCCCAAATATTATTTATTGAAAATTCAGGTGTAAAAAATGCTGTAATTGCTAAAACCACGGCAGCTCCTATTAATCTACCAATTATTTGCCATACTGTTGAAGTGCTGTTTTCACTACGAGTTTGAGTATCTGACATTTTCTTGACCTCCTTGTATTGAAATTTGCATAATGTAAAAAAATAAGGTTCAGTAATATTATTTACAATTAATTATTATTTATTCAAAAAATTAAGTATAAAAGAGTAAAAATTTGTTAAAAATAAAAATAAAAATTGAATTAAGGAGAGTTAAATTGTTAATAACATTCATTAGAGCCATAGTTTTATATTTGATAGTTTTAATTGTAATGAGGGCAATGGGGAAAAGGGAAATAGGACAATTACAACCTTTTGAATTAGCTATTTCTATAATGATAGCAGATTTAGCTTCAATTCCAATGACAGAAACAGGTATTCCAATAACAAATGGAATAATACCAATTCTAGGTTTGCTAGTAATGCATTTAATAATTTCTATTGTAAATTTAAAAAGTATAAAATTAAGAGAAATAATTTGTGGAAAACCACGAATATTAATTTATAGAGGAAAAATAGATGAAAAGGCTCTAAAAAAAGAAAGATTTACAATTAATGAATTACAAGAGAGATTGAGGGGAAATAATATAATGAATTTGGGAGATGTAGAGTTCGCAATACTAGAAACAAATGGAGAAATAACTGTAATTCAAAAACCTGAAAAAAGAGCTGTTGTACCAGAAGATTTAGGAATTACACCAGAATATGAAGGTATATCATATGATTTAGTTATAGATGGAAAAGTTATGAATGCTAATTTAAAAAAGATCGGAAAGAATTATAATTGGTTAAAAAAACAATTAGATAAATTTAATATGCTACCTGAAGAGGCTTTAGTAGTTACAATAGATGGAAAGAATTCTATATTCTGTCAGAAGAAAGGTGAAAAAAATGAAAGAAATAATTATTAGTATAATAATTATTGTTAGTATAACTGTTGGAAGTAAAATTACGCAAGATTATACAAAATATGCTGTAGAAGAAACATCTACACTATTGAATGTATTAAGAAAAGATATTATAGAAAGTAAAGAAAAGGAAAATTTAGAAGAGAGTATAAATAATATTCATACTCAATGGGATAAAAAACACAATAAATTGGCTTACTATATAGAACATGATGAATTAGAAAAGGTAGAAACAGGTTTAACTTCATTGAGGGCATATATAGAAATGGAAGATGAAACTGAAAGTGTAAGTAAAATAGATGAAACAATATATATATTAAGACATATAGAAGATAAAAATAAATTTAATTTACAAAATATATTCTAATTTGACAAATAGTAACAAAAAAATAAAAGGGTCATATAATATAGTATAGTATTACCAAATACTATATGGGAGGTGACTTTTATGGATAACAGAGAAGAAGTATGTTGTTATAAAGTTACAGAAGAAAAACACCCAAGAAAAAGAAATTGTTTAGGAATTATAGCTACAATATTATTGGCATCATTAACAGCTGTGTTAGGATTAATTTTAGGAACAGTTTATGCAAGTACAATAATTGGATCTTTGTCAGCGGTAATCGTATTAGCAGTTGTTCTAGGACTATTATTAATATTAACTGTTATATTTGCATTGTGCAATAAGAAAAGATGTTGCAAGTAGATGTACTATATTCTTTAAAGAAAAAAACTCGGAATGTGATTCCGAGTTTTTTGAAATATCATCTCTTTGTAAATTACAAAGGTTTATTTATCAATAAAAAATGACATTTTTGTATATTATAAGATTTATGAATTTATAAAAAGAAATAGTTTATAAATTTATTAGTATTATAGACAAATTTTAAATAATATTGTAGAATAATTAGCATAGGAAATAATGAGAAACAGATGTGATTTTGCCACCTGAATTTTACGAAATATCGTAGGAGAGGTGGTGATGTTTATGATTAAAGTGATACTATTTTTGATATTATCCTTAATGTTTTCTTTAACATTAAACGTTGCCTTGACAGCAGTTCTGTACAAGAACTGGGTTGACAAGCAAAAAGATAAAATTATAATAAATAAATAGTAATTTCTTGTTTGAATTGGAGGGGAAAAGATGAGTTTTTCATATACTAGAAAAATAAACTATTATGAAACAGATAAAATGGGAGTAGTTCATCATTCAAATTATATAAGATTTTTAGAAGAGGCAAGATGCAGATGGTTAGAAGAACTGAATATATCAATGGAAAAATTAGAAGAATTAGGTTATACTATTCCAACATTAGAAGTCAATTGTAAATACAAATATCATATAACAAGTGGAGATATAATTACAATAGAACCTAAAATAACTGAATTTAATGGAGTAAGAATGACAGTAACTTATCATGTTATTGATAAAAAGACAGAAAAAATTGTTATAAATGCTTGGACAAAACATTGTTTTACGGATAAAACTTTAAGACCAATAAATATAAAAAAGAAGAATGAAAAAATATATACAATATTTGAAAAATTGTTAGAAGAAGGTATAAAAATCAATAAATAATTTCAAGGCAAATTATAACAATAACTAGTAATTTGTCGTTAGGGCTAAGTTCATAAATTTTAAATAAAATAATAAAAATATATAATTTTTAGAGTAAGTATATTAGTTAAAGAAGTACTTACTTTTTTATTATGATTTAGGTATCTTGCTAACTGTTTTCGTAAAAATTAGCTTCAGCCAAACATTATGTAAAACAAAAAATTGTATAATATAGGTAGAGTTATATATATTGTAGACTATTAAATAGAAAATGTAGGAGGTAATTGCCATGAGAGAATTATTTGTAGAAAAAGTAATTAATACAACAGAAAATTTTTTAGACAATAACCAAAGAATAAAATTAAAAGAAATACTTATGGTAAATCAAAATAATGTAAAAAATTCTCATAGAAAATATATTACATGAAATATGTTGAATATTAAGATATAAATGAATTGAATAAAATTATAATATATTCTTTTCTTTTATTTCCTTTTATGATATAAATATGAATATTAATACTAATGTAAAAAAGGAGGAGAGATAAATGGAATGGAATCAAATGTTACCAGAGTTTGATGTTTTTAATTTAGAAGATAGTTTACAGTTTTATATAGATTTAATTGGTTTTAATGTAGTGTATGATAGAAAAGAAGATAAATTTGCTTTTTTGCAATTAGAAAATGTACAACTTATGATACAAGAAATAGATAATGAGAATAATAAATGGGGAACTGGAAAATTAGAATACCCACTAGGAGTTGGCATTAATTTTCAAATAGATGTAACTAATATAGATGAAATATATAATAGATTAAAAACAGCAAAATATAAAATATTTATAGAAATGGAAGAACATTGGTATAGAAAAGATAATATTCTAATGGGGTGTAGAGAGTTTTTAGTACAAGATCCAAATGGATATTTATTAAGATTTAGTCAAGATTTAGAAGACAGAGAAATATAAAAATGGTTAATAAAAATAAAACTTAAATATTAAGTTTTATTTTTATGAATTCATGTAAAAAGTTATGTAAAATCAGAAATAGCAAAAAAATAGTAAAACTATTGCTTTTGTCTACATAAAGTGATAAACTATTGTTGATTATCGAATTTGTTCGTTTTTTATGATTTTAACGAATATTTTATAGGGTAATTATTCTATAAGTTTAGATAGTCAAAACAATATTAGTAGATGAACTTTTCAAGAAAGGAGGAGTTATGGCGAATATTTCTAAAAACGAGTATATTGCTTTAAGAAAAAAAGGTGAAAATTACATGACCTCACCTGTTCATGACGAAATGCTTCAAAAAAGATTAAAAGAGGCTGAAAATAATCTTATGCCTTTTCTTAGTCAACCTTTAGAAGATATCCAAGAATGGCAACTTAAAAGATTGAGTTATCTTGTTGATTATGCTTTTAATAATATTCCATTGTATAGAAAAAAATATTCTGAGGTGGGATATGTTCCAGGAAGCATAAAGACATGGAATGATTTTTATAAGTTACCATATCTTCATAAAGAAGAATTAATTGAAGGATTTCCAAATGAAATTGTTAAAGACATTGAAGACTTTGTACTTTCGACTCGAAGCTCTGGTTCAAGTGGTAAATTTGTAACTATTGCTGTATCAGAGGAAGCGATATACAAAGACACATTACAAACAATTAGACAGTTTAATATGCAGTCTGAAAGAAAGTATTGTGCCGAAGATACCATATTATACATATATACCTGCCCTTGGTGGGTAAATAATGTAGGTGGTAAATACAAGCAAGATTTTTTGCCAACGACAACTAAAGTTGAAGAAGCTGTAAAATATATTATGGATACAAAGCCAAAATATATTTCTACTTATCCAACTTACCTTGAGAAAATCGCATCCACTGGAGTTAAACTCTCAAATTATGGAGTGGAGCTCGTGATTGTTCATTCTGAACAGTCAAATGCAAAGCAGAGACAAATGCTTGCAGAATCACTTGATGTAAATGTTCTTGATGAATACAGCAGTGAAGAGTTAACAAGAATTGCATTAGAGTGCCCAAAACATCAATACCATTTAGAAGAAGATGCTTGCTTTATCGAGATTATAGATAAAAATGGCAAAAAACTTCCAGATGGTGAAATTGGAATTGTAGTAGGTACAAATTTGCTAAATACTGCAACTCCGATAATTCGTTATATACAAGGTGATCTTGCAAAGATTACGACACATGAAAAATGTGCTTGTGGAAATAACGGAAGAATAATAGAAGGTGTTAAAGGTCGTAACATGGACTCGGTTATAACTGATACTGGTGAAAGTATACCTGCATCATGTTTTATGGATATAGCGTATAACTGGTTTTTAGTTTATAATATCCCTGTTCATGGGCTAAAATATCAATTCGTACAAACTAAAATTGGAAAACTTGATCTTTATATAATTGAGGGAGAGTATTCCTTAGATATTCCTGCTATTAAAGAGAGCATTTATACTTTAGTACCACGTACCACAGAAGTTATTGTTCATAAGGTGAATCAATTACCATATGATCAAGGTACAAAGTACAGACCTGTCATTAGATTGGATAGTGTAAAGGGGCTGTAAAAGCTAGAACCTTCAATTATAAAATCTTTTGACAAAAAGCGCACATTGAAAATAATATATAAGAATTATGCTAAAACCAATTGAAAGTAAAAAACTAAAACTGTCAAACAATACTTTGTTAGGAGGTAGTCATATGACTCATTTAGCTGAAATTAAAACAGTGGCTGAACGCAAGAAGTTCGAGAGGGCGCTTTCTCTTGTAGAGGGAAGAATCAAGGATATCCGTGCAGGCACACCTAATTTACCCTATGAAAAGACAAAACTTGCTGAAGTAGAGATTAACAAATTCTTCTACTCAGGAGAGACTGTCGACAGAGTTATGATCGTGCTTAGATCTAATGGATGTCAGCATTACAAGACCAACGGTGGTTGCTCCATGTGTGCTCATCTTAAC
>CAKPKZ010000010.1 GCA_934167435.1 uncultured Clostridia bacterium
ATAAAGTGTTGAAGCAATTGACATTGAAGGATTAGAAAAAAAGATAAAAAAATTGCCTACTTTTACTTGACACAAACAAAAAAGAAAAAAATAAAGTAATTTACTTGAAAAAAAAGGTAATACCATATATAATAGCTGTGTGATGAAATTAAAAGTTCCGTAAGAACAAAAGAAAAAATGGAGGTAGTAAAAATGGCAACAAGAGATAAAAATATATGGATACTAATACTATTTATATTATCGGGGTTAGTAATAGGGGGATTACTTGGAGAATTAGCTTCACAAGTACCATGGTTGTATTGGTTGTCGTATGCACAACAATTTGGGTTGGACAATCCAATGGTATTAGATCTAAACATAGTAAAATTAACATTTGCATGTGTAATAAAAATAAATGTTGCAAGTATTATAGGACTAGCAATAGCAGTATTTATATATAAAAAAGTTTAAGGGGCAATTATAAAACAAGGAAGGAAAATAAAATTGTCTATAAAAATGAAAGAATTGCCAATTGCAGAAAGACCATATGAAAAACTAGAGTTATATGGAGAAAAAGCATTATCAAATGCAGAATTATTAGCAATTATTATAAAATCTGGAACCAAAGAAGAAACATCTGTACAGCTAGCACAAAAAATACTAAATTTAAATGATAATACAAAAGAAGGGGAATTAAACCACTTAAAAAGCATAACAATAGAAGAACTAATGAAGATAAAAGGTATAGGAAAAGTAAAAGCAATTCAATTAAAAGCAATGTGTGAATTATCAATAAGAATGTCAAAACCATCGGATTACAGAAAAATAGTAATACACGAACCTTATGATGTTGCTAAAATAATGTTGCAAGAATTAAGATTTGAAAAAAGGGAAATAGCTAAATTGGTTGTACTAAATAACAAAAACGAGATATTAAAAATAAAAGATATTTCATTAGGCGGAGTTAACGCTGTTAATATATCAATAAAAGATATTTTGTCAGAACCAATAAAAATGCAAGCTCCTAAAATAATATTAGTTCATAACCACCCAAGTGGAGACGCAACGCCAAGTAAACAAGATATAATATTTACAAACAAATTATATTCAGCTGCATCAATATTTGAAATAGAATTGTTAGATCATTTAGTTATAGGAAATATGAAATATACAAGTATATTTT
The DNA here is from genome assembly GCA_934167435.1 of uncultured Clostridia bacterium. Classification (GTDB taxonomy): domain Bacteria; phylum Bacillota; class Clostridia; order TANB77; family CAG-508; genus CAG-269. Next base: position 1,163 of record CAKPKZ010000010.1, read on the forward strand.
CTGAAATGGCAAAAGAAGGGAAGGTATAAAATGAAATTTTTTAATTTTGGTTCAAAAGATATAGGAATAGATTTAGGAACAGCAAATATTCTAGTAACAGTAAAGGGAAAAGGTATTGTTTTAAAAGAACCATCAGTGGTTGCAATAGATAAAAAAACAGGAGCAATACTATCAACAGGAAACGAAGCAAAGGAAATGTTGCGGAAGAACCCCTGAAACAATTAAAGCTGTTAGACCGCTAAAAGATGGAGTTATTGCAGACTTTACAGCAACACAATTAATGTTAAAAAATATAATTGGAAAAGTAGGAAAAAGATATGCAATAGGTAGACCAAGAGTAGTAGTAGGAGTTCCTTCAGGTATAACAGAAGTAGAAGAAAGAGCAGTAGAAGAATCAGTTATGCAAGCTGGAGCAAAAGAAGTGTATTTAATAGAAGAACCAATGGCAGCAGCAATAGGCGCATCATTAGATGTAGCAGAGCCAAGTGGAAGCATAATTGTAGACATAGGGGGAGGAACAACAGAAGTTGCAGTTATATCACTAGGTGGTATTGTAGTAAGCCATTCTTTAAGAGTTGCAGGAGACGAATTAGACGAAGATATAGTAAATTACGTTAAAAGAGAAGAAAACTTAGCAATTGGAGAAACAACAGCTGAACAAATAAAAATACAAATAGGATGTGCAATGCCACTTATGACAGAAACATTAATGGAAATAAGAGGTAGAGATTTAGCAGATGGATTACCAAGAAATATAAAAATATCATCAACTCAAATAGAAGAAGCAATGAGAGAATCTATAGCTAAAATAGTAGATATTATAAAATTAACATTAGAAAAAACACCACCAGAATTAGCATCAGACATAATGGAAAAAGGAATAGTATTAGCAGGTGGTGGAGCACTAATAAAAAATCTAGACAAGCTAATAAGTTTAGAAACAGGAATGCCTGTTTATATAGCAGAAGAACCATTAGACTGTGTTGTAAGGGGAACAGGAAAAACATTAGAAGATTTAGAAAGATTAAAAACAGTATTAATAAATGCTAGAAAAAGAAGATAGAAAGGAAATGCTAAAATATGTATAGGGATAAAAAAACAGGATTTTTAGGAATATTTATAACAATTGTAATATTAATTCTTATAGTTATATTTTCTAATAAAGAAGGAAATATATCATTTTTAGAAAATGTTGTAAATAAATGTGTTATGCCTATACAAAATGGCTTAACATACATAAAAAATAAAGTAAAAGGAAACGACAATTTCTTTACAGACGTTAACAATTTAAAAGAAGAAAATAATCAGTTAAAGGACAAGAACAGTCAGCTAGAACAGGCTTTAAGAGAATTAGAAAAAATAAAAACTGAAAACGAAACATTAAAAGAATATTTAAGTTTAACAGAAAAATATGGAGAATACAAAACTATACCAGGATATGTAATAAACAAAGACTTTAGTAACTATTCTAAAACAGTAACAATAAATATAGGAACTAAAGACGGAGTACAAAAAAATATGACTGTAATAGCAGATCAAGGATTGGTAGGACATGTTATATCTGTAACAGATAATACAGCAAAAGTAGAAACAATTGTAGATACAGCAAGTTCTGTAAGCTGTATGATGAGTACTTCAAAAGACAGTATAATATGCAAAGGAACATTAGAAGAAAAATCAAAATTAAAAGCAATGTATATACCAACAGATGCTAACATTGTACAAGGAGACAGCGTAGAAACTTCTGGTTTAGGTGGAATTTATCCAAAAGGAATTCACATTGGAACCGTAAAAAAAATTGAAAATACACAAAACATAACAGACAGATATGCAATAATTGAAACAGCAGTAAACTTTACAAAATTAGATTCAGTATTAGTAATAACAAACCAGTAGGAGGGGATTAAATTGAAAAAAACTGTAATAAATATTATCTTAATATTAGTTGCTATATTTATATATTTTTTACAAGAAAATTTTTTCAATTTTTTTACTATAGCTGGTATTATGCCTAATTTATTTGTAATCTTTATATTATTTATAGGTTTGTTTACAAATAAGACAGTAGGAACTATATATGGAGTAGTTACAGGATTAATATTAGACTTTTTAGTAGGAAAGTGTGTTGGAATTAATGCTTTTACCTTAGGGGGAATTGGATTATTGGCAGCTGTATTTGATAAAAACTTTTCTAAAAATAGTAGAATTACAATAATGTTTATGGTATTCGGAATGACATTTTTATACGAAATAGTGCAATACATTTTGCAATATATTATTTTTAATATAAACATAGAAATAATAGAGTTTTTAAAAATATTAGTTGTAGAAATAATATATAATATAATTTTAACAATAATATTGTATCCAATAATTAAAACAGCAGGGTACTATATAGAAAATGAATACAAAGGAAATAAAATTCTAACAAGATATTTTTAATCTAAAAAGAAGGTGAAAAGTTGTCAAAAGGTATAAATAAAAGAAATATAAATTTAAGATTTAATATAGCAACAGTTATAACCTATATAATAGGAATAATATTAATTATACAATTATTTAATTTACAAATAGTACATGGAAATGAATATAGAGAACAATCTAATACAAGATTAACAAGAGAAAGTGTACTAGAAGCAGCAAGAGGTGAAATACTAGACAAAACAGGAAATGTTATGGTGACTTCAGAAATGACATTTTCGTTAGAACTATACAAAAGTAAAATAGATAATGAAACATTAAATAATACTATTCTAAAAATGGTAAAATTACTAGAAAAATATGAAGTAAGCTATGTTGACGAATTTCCAATAAGCATAAATCCGTTTGAATATAAAATGGCAGATAACACTTTAGCCAATTGGAAAAAGTCTAACAATTTTGATGAAAACATAAGTGCAGAAGAAGCATTTTATAAATATAAAGAAAAATACAAAATTCAAAATATAGATATAGAAGAAATAAGAAAAATAATAACAGTTAGATATGCAATAACAAAAAACGGATATAGCAGTACAAAAGCGTTAGAGATTGCTAAAAATATTCCAAGAGAAGCTGTAGCGGAATTTAGTGAAAATAGTGAAGAATTCCCAGGAATAAATATTGTGGTAGAACCTACAAGAAAATATACATCAGAAACGTTGGCATCACACATATTAGGATATGCAAGTAAAATAAGTGAAGAAGAATACCAAAAAAGAAAAGAAAATTACTCAAGAAATGATATTATAGGAAAAACAGGAATAGAGTCTGTTTTTGAGGAATACTTAAAAGGAAAAAATGGAACAAAACAAATAGATATGGCAGTAGATGGAACTATTACAGCCGAGTACATAGCAAAAGAAGCAGTAGCAGGTTCTAATGTTATATTAACATTAGATGCAAATTTGCAAAGAATAACAGAAACCGCTTTAGAAGCTAATATACAAAAAATTAGAGCGGGAGGATTTGGAAAAGTATATGAAGCAAAATCAGGTAGTTGCGTTGTAATGAATGTAAAAACAGGAGAAGTATTAGCAATGGCAAGTTATCCAAATTACAACCCTAAATTATTTGTAAAAGGAATAAGTACATCTGACTGGAATAATTACACATCAGACAGTTTAAAACCACTAATAAATAAATCTGTACAAAACTCATATGCACCAGGATCTATATTTAAAATGGTATCTGCAATAGCCTCATTAGAGTCGGGAGTGGTTTCAAGGACAGAAAAAATTAACGACACAGGAGTATACACAAAATATAAACCATATAAAAATTGCTGGTATTATACAGACTATCATAGAGGACATGGGTGGCTTAACGTTTCAGACGCAATAAAACATTCATGTAACTATTTCTTCTATGAAGCAGGAGATAGAATGGGAATAGATAACCTAGCAAAATTCGCAAGATATTTTGGGTTAGGATCAAAAACAGGAATAGAATTACCTAGTGAAACATCTGGAGTGTTAGCAAGTAAAGAAAGTGCTAAAAAATCAGGAAAAAATTGGAATCCAGGAGATACATTAAATGCAGTAATAGGACAAGGAGATAACGAATTTAGTACATTACAAATGGCAAAATACATTAGTATGCTCGCAAATGGTGGACACAAAATAGATGTTACAGTAGTTAAAGGAATTCAAAATGCAGATGGTACAGAAGTTTCTCGAGATGAAATTAACAAATTTGTAAATGAAAAGCTTAATTTAACAGAAGAAAATACAGAAGATATAAATATAAATCCAGATAATTTAAAGGCTGTACTAGAAGGAATGAGGTCTGTTACAAATGAAACAGGAGGTACAGCATATAGCATATTTAAAAACTTTAATATAGAAGTTGGAGGAAAAACAGGTTCTGCAGAAGCAGGAAACAATGTAAATGCCTGGTTTGCAGGATTTGCACCTTTTGATAACCCAGAAATTGCTATTGTGGTTATGGTAGAAAATGGAGGACATGGATATTATACTGCAGAAGCAGTAAGAGATATTATGGCAGAATATTTTGGTATGAACACGCAAAATGTACAAGAAACTATAACCGCTATGCCATATACTGAAATTATACAATAATAGAAAGGTTAGGATGTAAAAATGAGAAATTGCATAAGCATTAATTTAAGAAAAGATAAAATAGTTATAAAAATAAAAGAAGACGCAGAATACATAGAAATAGTAGAAGGCTTAAAGAAAAAATTAACAGAATTAAAAAAACTATATAAAGACGAAAAAACACCAATAGTAGTTACAGGAAAGATATTAAAAAACAAAGAAATAGACGAAATTCAAGAAATGATAAAAAATAAAATAGATGTAGAAATAGAATTTGATATGCCTAAAGCCCTAGGACTTGCTAGCATTAAAAGAACATTTGAACAAGAAATTGCAATTTCCGAAACTAAATTCCATAGAGGCTCATTAAGGTCTGGACAAAAAATGGAAGTAGAAGGAAGCTTAGTTGTATTAGGGGATGTAAATTCAGGAGCCGAAGTTATTGCTTCAGACAATATAGTTGTACTAGGAAGCTTAAGAGGGTTAGCTCATGCGGGAGCAAAAGGAAACACACAAGCAATAATTGCAGCAGGAATGCTAGATACAGTGCAATTACGAATTGCAAACATTGTAAAAGAAATAGACAGAGATGAAGAACCTATGCATAAACAAGCATATGTTTATGTAGAAGAAGAAAAAATAATAATAGAATAATTAGCTAATAAGCAGTAATAGTAAAACAATAAAAAGCATTTCATCCTTAACATTTTCTTCATATAAAAAATATAATAAGCACAATATTAAAATATCATCTGTAAAGAGCCTAATGCCAAATATTTCAAAAATAGGCTCTTCAGAAGATGAGGATACAACTCTATTAGAATTCTCATTTTCGCTTTCTTTAGTAGTACTTGTAGTACTACTTTTTTCTTTTTCATACTCTGCCTGCGCAGGTTGATTTTTAGAATAATTTCTATAATTATTGTAGTTTCTATAATAAGGGTAATAATAAGGATAATTAAATGCAGAAAATCTAGGCATTATTATTTGGCTCCTTTTTATCATTTTTCATCAGTTCTGCAACATTTGCCATTTTTAATAATGTTGCATATTGATCTAATTTCTCTTTTTTTCCATCACGCAAATAAGGTTTTAATGAAGACAATAAATTGGCTCTAGGATCATTTGAATTATTCATTTTTTCCATAACAGATTTCATTTTTAAAATAGTATTCATATCAATTCCACCAAAGTCAAAACTTTGTGAATTTGCCCCATTAGTATTATTAGTATTACCTGAAGAATTTTGACTGTTAGAAGAATTAGAATTATTAGAATTTCCTCCGAGCATTAGAAAGCATTTTAGAAAAATTGCTAATCATTTCTGGCGAAATTTGAGAAATAGCACTAGAAATGTCACCATTATCAACCATATTTTTTATATTATTCATCATATTTTCATTTAAATTATTATCCATAGAAATCACTCCATTTACATATATATTAAATTTTGATACTAATATTATATGAAAAAAAATTAAAAAGTTGACCAATTTAATAAAATATATAATTATTAACATAAAAAGTTTGAAAAAATGCAATAAAATATTGAAAAATGTGATAATTCGTTGTATAATAGAACAAGAGGTCAATATTACGCAATTACTATGTAATAAAAAAATAATATAAATGTAACGAGAATGTAACAAAAGCAGTTATAATAAGTTCCGTAAAGCATTTTGCTACAAAAATGGTAGATTAAACAAAAACGAAAATGATACATATTGACTTATATAATTAAATTTATATAATAATAAGCAAGAAAGTTATTACTTTAAGAAAGGGGGATAGCGTATGAGAATAAAAAAATATAATTATTATTATAATAGCGCTATCAAAATAAATTAAAGTGTTATTAATATTAATTATATATAAAAATAATACTCAAAAGAAAAAAATAAAAGTAAAAAAATATTTTAGGAGGAAAATATGAAAAGTATAATGAAAAAAGTAATGGCATTATCAATTATACTTGTAATGCTATTTGCAACATCAAGCCAAGCTGCGGATTATATTGTTCACATATTAAAAAATTCAAGAAGCAATGGTGTAAAATACACATATACTACAAGTGATGGAACTGTACATACAGTAGAAGATTATTATGTGGGTGATGAAAAAAATTATAGCTATTATTGTCTAAGTGGTGGAACACAACTAAGAGACGATATGGAAGAGTGGTGGGACCCAATAGGAACATACACAAACAAAACAGAATGGAATGCATTCACTGATAAAAGTATATTTAAAAATAATAACCCAGAGCCAGTTAAATGGTTAGTAAAAAATATGTATTCAGAAACAACTGATGAAAAAACAAACGAATACATGTTGGACCATTTAAATAATATAATAAAAAAATATGCACCAAATGGTTATAAAGATTGTGATGTAAGAGTTATAGGCGAGATGGAATTTATAGAAGTATTACAACAAATGGTTATCTGGAGTTATGTAAATAACAAATATGATAGTTATGATAAAATAATTAATAGTGAAAGCGATATTGGAAACATTGTATTTGGAGGATATACATATAAAGATACAGCAGCACAAAAAGCAGGATATGCATTATATAAAGCATTGGAAGCAGGAGCTAAAGATAGAAAATATTCTATAGAAGAAAGTAACAAAGATTATGAATTAACATTAAAAAAAGGAACTAATTTTGGATTAGAAAATGGACAAAATAATACATATACATTAGGACCAATAACATTAGGTACAAATAGTAATATAAATAAAGATTTAATACAAAGTGTTACAGATAGTTTAAACATAAGTACAAAAAGCATTTCTTATTTAGATTCAAATAAGAAAGCTATAACCGTTAGCAACAAAAAAGACTTAATAGGAAAAACATATTACATTAAATTTACAACAGCAAATGCGTTAGCAGATGGAAAAACAGTAACATATAGATGTGACGCAGATTTAGGATATAGGATTAGTAATATGACAGCTAATCTATATACTAGAGAAGGTAGACAACCAATATTACAATTAAGAAAAACATTAAAAAATAATGGAGATACTAAAAAAATATCAACGAAAGTAGATAATGATTTTGATATAGCGCTTACAAAACAAATTATAAGTGTAGCTCGTTATAGCGAAACAACAAAGCAATATGAAGATGTTATGAAATTTGGTAGTGGAAGTAATGCCACAAGCGAAAGCAGACTAAAAAACATAGACAAAAAAGCACTTACAGAAGAAACAGGAACAACAGCTACATATACTATGGATAAGACACCTGTTACTGTTGCAGTAGGAGACAAAGTTACTTATAGAATAACAGCATATAATGAAGGTGGTAGTGTAGCTAATATACAAGAGATAACAGACTATTTACCAAAAGGATTAAAATATGTTGGAATATCAACTAACCATGTATTAGAAAATAATATAACAGCAAGTTATGATGATACTAAGAATATAGTAAAAATAAATAATACATTTGAAAATATTAGTGCATATGATAAAAATAATGAAAATATGTCTTACATATATGTAGATGTAACATGTTTAGTAACAGATGAGGCAACTCAAGGAGAAGAATTAATAAATTATGCAGCTGTAACTAAATACTCTAAAACAAATGGAACACAAGCAAATAAAGAAGGGGTAGATAGAGACTCTGAACAAAACGATACAATAGATTTTGAAAGTTATGCAAAAAGAATAGAAGTAAGTAGAAAATGGTTTGACCATTCAAAAGTTGACAAATGTGCAATAAGTCAGCAAGATGATGATGATTTTGAAATTGTAAAAGTAGGAAAATTTGACTTAGCATTAAGAAAATTTATATCAAGTATAAATGATAAAGCTCTAGAAGGTGAAGATAGTAGAGAACCAACATTTACTATAAGGTCAGCAGCAAGTTTAATGTCAACAGGAACAGCAATATATAATCATCCAAAAACACCAGTTTCAGTAAAAGTTAATGATAAAGTAGTATATACAATAAGAGTATATAACGAAGGTAGTTTAGATGGATATGCAAAAGAAATTGTAGACTATTTACCAGAAGGGCTAGAACTTACAGAAAATAGTCAAATAAATAGTAAATATGGTTGGACAAAACAAAATGGAACAAATGCAGTAAAAAGTTCATATTTATCAAATACTTTATTAAGTGCTGGAAATGAAGGAAAATCTATAGCAAAAGGTGTAGCAGCAAAAGATTACACAGGAACATCAGTAGAACCTAAATTCTTAGCAGATGTACAAATTGAATGTACTGTAAAAAATAAAAATTCTAAAAACCTAGTAAATGTAGCAGAAATTTCAAATTATGGTTATAATGAAGTTAAACAAGATAATTCAGGAAATACTATATTAGAATACAAAGAAGCCAAAACAGAAGGAGTAGATAGAGATTCAGAAGAAGATAACGTATTTTCTAAAGACTCAACTATAAAAAATAATGATGATTATTACGAAAAAGTTATAAAATCTCAAATGGAAAATGAAAAATCAAATTATACAGGATTACAAGATGATGATGATTTTGAAATGTTAGAAGTAGAACCATTTGACCTAGCATTAAGAAAATATATAACAAGTGTAAATGGTCAAGCTTTAAATGGAGAAGATAGCAGAGAACCAGTATTTGGGGTAGACTCAGTAACAGAGTTACAAAAAAATGGAACAGCAATATATAATCATCCAAAAACACCAGTTTCAGTAAAAGTTGGAGACAAAGTAGTATATACAATAAGAGTATATAATGAAGGATATCTAGACGGATATGCAGAAGAAATAACAGATTATTTACCTGCAGGATTAAAATTTGTTGAAAATAGCGAAATTAATAAAGAATGGACAGCAACAACAAATCAAGATGGAACAACAACAGTAAAAACAACCAAATTAAAAGATACATTAATATCAGCAGGAAATGGCGGAGAATTAATTTCAAAAGGACTTAGCAGCAACGATAATAAAGGAACAACAGTAGAACCTAAATTTATGGCAGAAGTTCAAATAGAATGTGAAGTAACATCAAGAACTGGTGGTAAACTAGTAAATGTTGCTGAAATTACAAAATATGGTTATGAATCAAATGGACAAAGAGTATATGCTAGTAGCCAAGGAATTGACAGAGATTCAGAGCAAGATAACGTATTTAATTCTAACAGTGGAATAGCAGACAGTATAAATAAATATTTTTCAAGAATAAATTATAACAACGAAAACATAACATACTACCCAGGAATACAAGATGATGATGACTTTGAAGTTGTTGAAGTAGCACCAAATAATTATAAATTTACATTAAACAAAGTAGATGAAGCAGGAAATGCATTAAATGGAGCTAAATTTACAATAACATTAGATGGTAAAGATTTAATAAATAATCAAATAGTAAATGGTTCATATTCTACAAGTGATAGCAATGCTATATTATTAAATATATATACATATAAAATTGTAGAAAACGAAAGTGCATTAGGATATAAAAACATATTAAATGGTAACTATATACTTATGCCAGTTCAATTAGACCAAACAGCTAAAATTGTAAAAGGAAATATTAATACAGGTTCAGCAGAAAATGATGTATATTATAACAAATACGGATTTGTTATAATGAATTCAAAAAATGAAATAGTAACAGAGGAGAATACAGACTTATATAACAAAATAAAAACAAATATTAACAACGATAGTGAAGTTCCTGAAGCTCAAATAACAATACCAAATGAAATGATAAAAGGAAAATATAGCTTAGAAATAGAAAAAACAGATACAAACAATAATAAACTATCAGGAGTAACATTTAAAGTAAATGATACACAAACAAAAGCAACAGGAGAAGACGGTAAAGTTACAGTTATAGAAAATAAAGAAATAACAGCAGATACAGTAAATACAGTAGACACATATAAAATATCAGAAGTAAAAGCAGCATCAGAATATATAACATTAAATGAAGAATTAACAGTATATGTAAGCAAAAAATTAGATGGAGAAGAATATAAACTAGATAAAGCATCATTTAGTGAAAAAGAAGATATAACAACAAAAGAAGTAACATTAAAAGATGGAACTAAAGTAAATGTTACACTAAATGTAAAAGGAAATGTAGTAACAGTAACAATACCAAACAAACTAGAAGAAGAAAAAACAGGAAAATATAGCTTAGTAATAGAAAAAGTAGATACACAAAATGCAAAATTATCAGGAGTAACATTTAAAGTAAACGACAAAGAAACTCAAGAAACAGGAAAAGACGGAAAAGTAACTGTTATAGAAAATAAAGCAATTAGTAAATCAACAGTAAAAGATGTAGATACATATAAAATAAGTGAAGTTAAAGTATCTGGAGATTATGTAAGCATAGATGAAGAATTAACAGTATATGTAAGCAAAAAAGAAGAAGAAAAAGCATATGTATTAGATAAAGCATCATTTAGTGAAAAAGAAGATGTAACAACAAAAGAAGTAACATTAAAAGATGGAAGTAAAGTAAATGTAACATTAAAAGTAGAAGACAATGTTATAACAGTAACAGTACCAAACAAACCTTTAGAATTTGACTTAGCATTACGTAAATGGGTAACAAAAGCAATAGTAATAGAAGACGGAAAACAAACAATAACGCAAACAGGACACAAAGCAGAAGATGATCCAGAAGATATAGTAAAAGTAGAAATAAACAGAAAGAAACTAAGCAGCACAGTAGTAAAATTCGAATATCAAATAAGAGTAACCAATGAAGGTACAATAGAAGGATATGCTAGAGAAATCTCAGACTATATACCAGAAGGATTAAAATTCAATCAAGAAGATAACCCAACATGGAAAGAAGTTTCTGGAAAAGTAACAACAGATCAACTAAAAGACACATTATTACAACCAGGACAAAGTGCAGAAGTAACAATAGTACTTACATGGATAAATGGTGAAGACAACATGGGACTAAAAGTAAATACAGCAGAAATAAGTGAAGACTACAACAAATATGGAAAACCAGATAAAGATTCAACACCAAACAACAAAGTACCAGGAGAAGACGACATAGACGATGCACCAGTAATGTTAACAATTTCAACAGGTAAAGTTGTAACATATTTTGCAATATCATTATCAGTATTAACTATACTAGTAGTTGGAATAGCTGCAATTAAAAAATATGTGTTATAAAATATAAAAGAAAGTAGACTTAGGTCTGCTTTCTTTTGTGTTATGTGTAAAAATCCCTTTTACTAGATATCCCTAGTAAAAGGGGCAATAATGCAAAGTAATTGTAAAATAAATGTTAATAAAAAGAAACAATTGTAGAAATATGAATAGCCCTAAATGTATATATTAAAAGGAAAATAAAGGAATAAAAAAAATATTGTAATAAAAAATAAAATATTATAATATAAGATTAAGATAATATTAGATAGGAGATAAAGCTTATGAAAAAATTTGAAGTTAATGGAAAAAGCAAGAAAACAATAATTATAGCAATCATTTCTGTTATACTTATTTTGTGCACAATTATTGGATATGCAGTAAAAAATGTAACTAAGTTGGTAAGTTTAGAAAATAACAATGAACTTGCTAATTTAGAAACGAAAATAAGTATAATAGATGATGATGAAGAAGCTAAAAATGATGTTGGACAAATTATTATAGGAGGCAAATACAATAATGGATTTTGTGTTATGTATAAAGGAAGTCTATATGGAGGTGTGTCACAAGCAACTAATATAGGTAGTGCATATGATATAAAAAGTAATGGACAAATTAGGTGGCTTTTAGATAATATGTATTTACCATATGATGATACTACTAAAGAATTGTCTATAGCAAATATAAGGAATAAAATAGAAGTTGATATTTCAGAATTAAAACCTGATGAAATATATGTTGTAGAACAGTATGTTTTATGGCAATATACTGACAAAAGATTTGGAACACCTGGACCATCTTCATATATTACTGGAAATAATAATAGAAATAAATTTTATGAAGCTTTAAAAAAAGCAGCAGACAGTAATGCTAACTATAAAAGTAATGGACAATCTAAAGCATCAGTTAGTACAACTAATGCTAAAGTTAAAGTAGATGGAACAAATATGATTATAGGACCATTTACAATTAAAGAAAATAATACTATATCAACATTAAATGTAACTGCAAAATTAAATAATAGTAAAGTATCTGCTAAAATGTATACAGATAAAGGCTGTACAAACGAATTAGGCAAATATATTACTAATAAAGAACAAGAAATCTATGTAAAAATTTCAAATATAAATAAGAATATTAATAATAATGTAAGTGTAGAATTTTCTGGAAAAACATATTCAACAGATGCTAAATATTGGTCTACAGACTACGGAGAGGTACCTCAACCAGTAGTAACATTAGAAAGAAGTCCAAAAGATATAAAAGCAGAGTTTTCTGGAGAATATAAAGTTCCAGCAGCTTATTATGATTTATATATTCAAAAAATAGATCAGGCGACAAAAGAAGCAATAAAAGGTGTTAAATTTGAAATAAAAAAAGGTTCACAAGTAATAAACACAACACCAACAGATACAAATGGATATGTTGTGGTAAAGAATCAAAAAATTACAGCTGCAGATATAAGTAAAAAAGATACATACACAATAACAGAAGTAGAAGTTGCAGGTTCTTATTTTAAATTGAAAAAACCAATATCAATATATGTAAAGAAAGACACAACAAACTTAAAGGTAAAATCTGTATCATTTTCAAGTAATATTGATAAAGAGACTACAGAAGTGGAACTTAAAGATAGTTCTTATAAAGTAGAATTGGAATTAAGTATGAGTGACGATGGAAAAAAGGTATATTTAAAAATTCCAAATTTAGAAAAGAATTTTGACTTAGCATTAAGAAAGATAATAAAGTCTGTAAAAAGAAAAGGAGTAGTTGTATATGACGGAGATAAAGACCAAAGATATCATGATATTACTATTACTTCTGCAGCACAATTAATGAGATATGGAACAATACAATATAATAATAAAAAGGATACTGTTAAGGTACAAGTAGGAGATACAATAGTATATACATTAAGAGTATATAATGAAGGTTCATTAAAAGGATATGTAAAGGAAATAACAGATTATTTGCCAGAAGGTTTAAAACTTGCAAGTAATAGTACAATAAATACAAAATACAACTGGAAACAAGATGGAAATAAGGCAATATGCACTATGTCAGATTTTAATATAGATCCAGCTAATAATGGATTAGAAATTGCAAAAGAATGTGCAGGTGTGGCTGATTACAATGACTATTATGAAGATGTAGAAATAGAATGTGAAGTAACAAATTCATTTAAAGGTGTATTAACAAATGTTTCTGAGATAACCAAATATGGAAAATATGAAGGCGGGAAACAAATTGATGCAAACCAAAAAGGTATAGATCGTGATTCTATCCAAAACAATGTATTTACAGGTAAGGTAAAAAATAATAAACAATATTTTGACCAATATATTGTAGATGACAGTATTACAAAATATTATGAAGGAATAGAGGATGACGATGATTTTGAAAATATTGAAATAGAAGGACAATATGATATAGAAATTGAAAAGGTAGATGCAAAAGACGAAAGTAAAAAGTTAAAAGATGTAGAATTTAGTATTGAGTCAATAATAAGAGATAATACAAGTAATACGGTAATACCTATTTCAAATACTTATAAAACAAATGAAGAAGGAAAAATAAATTTACCAACGCAAGCTATAAATTCAACAAATACTAATTGTAAAGATGAATACAATATTGAAGAAATAAGCCTTGGAAGTAATTCTTATGTAAAACTAAAATATCCTATAACTTTAAAGGTTACAAAAACAATAACAAATGATGGAGAATACAAATTAAGTAAATTCGAATTAGATGGAAACGATTTAACACAAGCTGCAATAAATAGAGATGACCCAAAAAATATAAGAAAATACTTAGCATATGACGAAGCAGGAAATAGAGTTAATATTAATGTTAATTTAGATGAACAAAATAATAAGCTATATATTAAAATAGACAATAATCCACTTGAAGATATAAGTTTAAATGTAAAAAAAGTAGACATGGATGATGAAAACAAAATATTAGAAAATGCAGAATTTAAAGTAACAGGACCAGACGGAAACAACATTCCAATGGAAAAAGGCAAGTTAGACTTTACAATAGAAAAAGCTGAGTTAAATAAAGAATATCAATTTTCAATAGAAGAAACAAAAGCAGAAGATCTATATTACAATTTATTTGAGGGACTAAAAATAATATTAGATATTAAAACAAATGGGCAAGGAAAAATAGACAGTGCAAACCTAATAATTCAAGGAAATGACGAAAATAAAATAAATGAAGCATTAAAAGCACTTAGCGCTAGTGTTAATGAGGCTAGAAATAATATTGATTTAATAATTAAAAACCCACAAATGAAACAATCATTTAAAATTAATTTAAATAAGCACAATTTAGACTCAGAAGAAGGAATAGATAATGCAGTATTTGAAGTTTACAAATCAAACGAAAATAAAGAAGAAATAGAAAAAATAGGTAATGACATAACAACTAAAAAAGGTGAAAACCAAGAAATTGTAAAAGTTGAAAATTCTACAGTAAATACAACATATTATTACTTAATAAAAGAAAAACAAACACCTGCTAATTATAATTGTAAATATTCACAAGTATTGGTAAAAGTAAATATAAACAAAAATGCTGAAGTAACGTCTTCAATAGAAGCAATGTATGATACACAAGCACAACAATGGCAAAATTATCAACAATCTAAATATTTATCTATAGCACAAAACGGAGAAGATATTACAATTGGTATTGCAAACAATTTAAGCTATGAATTTGGATTATACAAAAAAGACTTTGCAGGAGAAAACGATATTTCTACAGCAAAAGACTTTACAGGAACAGCAAACTTCGAAATTAAGCAAATATATCCAGAATCACAAGTAATGCATAACGGAGCATTAGTAAATGCTAAAAAAGAATTTTCTAATACAGAAGCAAAAGCAAATGGAGTATATAAATACGAAATAACAGAGACAGATGTTTCAAGCGGTTACTATAAAACATTAATAGGAAAAACAATAGAAGTAACAGTAAGAACAGATGCAAATGGAAATGTATTACCAGTAGAATATGGAGGAACAGAATACAAGTTTAAAGACGAAGCAAATTTAACAAATGAAGAAAAATTACAATTAGCTAGTTTAATAAAATTGGAAGTAGGAGAAAATAACAAAATAAACTTCTATGTAGCAAATATTCCAGAAGGAACATACAGATTACAATTAGTAAAAGTAGACTCAGCAGGAACACCTATAAAATCAGAAATGGAATTTAATGTACAACTTCCTGTAGCACTAGAAAACGGAGAAACAAGTTGGACAGCAACTACATCAAACTCAATTTTAACTACTCCAAACCAACCAATAGAAGAAGGAAAAGTACATAATTATGTTATAACAGAAACAAAAGCTCCTTCAGGATATAAAAAATTAGAAAAAGAAATTAATTTATCAGTAGACTTAACAAATGCAAGTGCATTTAGTCAAATTACATCTCAAATGATTACATGTAAATATGGCAATGGAAGCGAAACATTAGAAGGATTACAAGTTTATATTGCCTCAGGTGCTAATGGTATACCAATTATACAAGTATATATACCAAACCATGCAGACCAACATGTATTTGAATTAAGAAAAGAAGACCTTGATGGAAACTTAATAACTTGTACAGAAGATGCAAATTATCAAATAGACGGAACAAAATTTATAGTTAGCTTACAACCATACAAAACAGGAGAAAGCAATGTTCCAGAAGGTACTGATTTACAATCAAAAACAATATTAAATGGATACTTAAAAGATGGAATTATAGACGAAAATGTTGTATCATACAAGAATATGCAATATACATATGATATAACAGAAGTAAAAGCAAAAAACGGTTATATTAATATATTAGGAGATAACATATTACGTGTAATAGTAAAAACCGGAGAAGATGCAAAAATAAGTAATGTATACTATGAAATACATGATCCAAGAAATCACTTTAACAACATAACAGAAACATTTAAACAAAAATATGGACAATTTATAGAAGTTTCAAAAGATGCAAATGCTGAAAAAGTTATAGTAAAAGTAAAGAACACAACAGGATATAAAGTTAGACTAAATAAAGAAGGAACAGATGGAAAACCAGTAACAACAGCAACAATTACAGCAAGATATAATAGTGTTGAAGAATGTATTTTAAATAAAACACAAGTTGGCGAATTTAGCCATATATCTGAAAATGCATTCCCAATAGGTGTTGGACAAGTCCAAAAATGGAGAATAGACGAACATTACGTTAAACCACCATATAAAAATGTATTTAAAAACAAATATATAGAAGTAGATGTAACAATGGACGAAAATAAAACTATAAAAGTTTTAGGATACACAATTAAAGACTCACAAACAGACCTTGAAGTAACACAAGAAGAAAAAGCACAATTAAGTAAATACATTAAAGGTATAGAGGTTGTAAAAGAAAATGGCATAAGCATTGTAGATGTAAAATTAGTTAATCCATTAGAATATAAATTTGAATTAGAAAAAGCTGAATATGACGATAATCAAACTCAATTATCTGGTGCAGTATTAAAAGTAAATGACAATGTTGTAATTTCAAATGGAAGTTCTAAATATGAAGAAACAGTAGAAGATGTACAAGTTGGAAAAGTAAAAAATATTGTAATAGAAGAAGATTCAACAACACCAAATCATATAAACATACTAGAAAACAAAAAATTAATAGTTGGAGTTATGATTGACCAAGATTATAATTTAGTTATAAAATATACTCTTATTGAAGACAAACAAACAGGAAATACTTCACTTGCAAAAACAAGCCCAATTTATAAATATTTGAAAATTGAAACTAATGTAAAAGAAGATGGTTCAGAAGTAGTAACTGTTAAAATATTAAACCCATCTATGTATAATTTTGAATTATTAAAAACAGATGCAGAAGGAAATGTATTACCAAATACAACATTTAAAATAGTAAGTCCTATTGTAAAAGAACAAAAAGGAGAATACATAAACGAAGTACAAAAAGAAGGACTATATAGAATATATGGACAAGGTGGACTTCTTTTAGGACTAACAACACAACAAGGTAAAATATCATTCCAAGAAAAATATGTAGCTCAAAATAAAACATATGAATATGAAATATCAGAAATTCAAGCAGCTTCTGTAGATTATATAAATATGTTAAAAGACTACTCATTATATGTAAAAGTAAATGTTGGACTTCAAGGAACAATATCATTACAAAAATATGAAAATGGAAAAGATTATATATTAAAAAATGCAAATGGCGAAGAAGCTTCAGAAGAATATTACAAATATGTTAATGTAAATATAGAAGATAATACAGTAAAAGTAAAAGTACAAAATCCAAAACAAGAACCAAAGAAATACAATTTTGTTTTAAACAAAGTTGACGAAGAGGGACAACCATTAAGCGGAGCAAAATTTACATTAACTCTAGATAATAAACAAAAAGAACAAACATTATTATTAAATGAAGCGGTAGAAGGAACATTTTCAAAAATAAAACAAGATGCAAAAATTAACGAAACATACATATACAAAGTAATTGAAAATGAAAGTGCACAAGGATATATAAATGCATTAAATAACAATTATATACTTATACCAGTTCAATTAAATGGAGAAGCAAAAATAGCAAAAGGCAATATTAATACAGGTTCAACAGAAAATGATAAATATTATAATAAATATGGATTTATTATAATGAATTCTGAAAATGAAATAGTATTAGAAGATGCAACAGACTTATATAGTAAAATAAAACTAAATATCAATAACGAAAGCGAAGTTCCTAAAGTACAAATAACAATACCAAACGAAAAAGAAACAGAGCCAGGAAAATATAGTTTAGAGTTAGAAAAAGTAGATGAAAAAAGCAATAAACTATCTGGAGTAACATTTAAAGTAAACGGAAACGAAACACAAGCAACAGGACAAGATGGTAAAGTTAAAATAGTAGATAGCAAAGAAATAACAAAAGACACAGTAGGAACAATAGATGAATACAAAGTAAGCGAAGTAAAAGCAGCAGATGAATACATAACATTAGACGAAGAAATAACAGTATATGTAAGCAAAAAAGAAGAAAACAAAAAATATGTGCTAAATAAAGCGTCATTTAGTAATACAGAAGAAGTAACAACAAAAGAAGTAACACTAAAAGACGGAAGCAAAGCAACAGCAAAAATAGCAATAAACGGTGAAACAGTAACAGTAACAATACCAAACAAATTAGAAGAAGAAAAAACAGGAAAATACAGTTTAGAAATAGAAAAAATAGATACTGAAAATAACAAAGTATCAGCAGTAACATTTAAAGTAAATGATACACAAACACAAGCAACAGGAGAAAATGGTAAAGTTACAGTTATAGAAAATACAGCAATAAGTAAATCAACAGTAGGAACAATAGATGAATATAAAATAAGCGAAATAAAAGCAGCAGACAAATATGTAACATTAAACGAAGATATAACAATATATGTAAGCAAGAAAGAAAACGATAAAGAATACACACTAGACAAAGTATCATTTAGTAAAGACAAAGAAGAAACAACAAAAGAAGTAACATTAAAAGATGGAACAAAAGTAAATGTAACAATAAAAGTAGAAAACAATGTAATAACAGTAACAATACCAAATAAAAAAGTAGAAATAAAACCAGGAAAATACAGCTTAGAAATAGAAAAAGTAGACACGCAAAATGCTAAACTAGCAGGAGTAACATTTAAAGTAAATGAAAACGAAACACAAGCAACAGGGGAAAATGGTAAAGTTACAGTTGTAACAGATAAGGAAATAACAGAAGATACAGTAAAAACAGTTGATACTTATAAAATAAGTGAGGTAAAAGTTGAAGATAAATATGCAGCATTAGACCAAAAAATAACAGTATATGTAAGTAAAAAACAAGAAGATAAATCTTATACATTAGATAAAGTGTCATTTAGTAAAGATAAAGAAGTTACACAAAAAGAGGTAGTGTTAAAAGACGGAAGCAAAGTAAATGTAACAATAAAAGTAGAAAACA
Organism: uncultured Clostridia bacterium; assembly: GCA_934167435.1. Lineage (GTDB taxonomy): Bacteria > Bacillota > Clostridia > TANB77 > CAG-508 > CAG-269. The sequence continues at coordinate 20,854 of CAKPKZ010000010.1, forward strand.
ATGTAATAACAGTAACAGTACCAAATAAACCAAAAGAATTTGACTTAGCATTACGTAAATGGGTAACAAAAGCAATAGTAATAGAAGACGGAAAACAAACAATAACACAAACAGGACACAAAGCAGAAGATGATCCAGAAGATATAGTAAAAGTAGAAATAAACAGAAAGAAACTAAATAGCACAGTAGTAAAATTTGAATATCAAATAAGAGTAACAAACGAAGGCGAAATAGAAGGATATGCAAAAGAAATCTCAGACTATATACCAGAAGGATTAAAATTCAATCAAGAAGATAACCCAACATGGAAAGAAGTTTCTGGAA
>CAKPKZ010000011.1 GCA_934167435.1 uncultured Clostridia bacterium
TTAAATCTAATTAAATTATATTAAGTGTTTAAAAATATTGAAATCTAAGGAAATCCCCAGTTAAAAAAACTCATACAAATGTTAAAAAAAACTTGCAAAATATAATGAAATATGATAAAATAACAGAGCTTTAAAGAAACATAAGAATAAATATATGTTTTTTTAAATCTCTACTTACATAAATAAAATGTAGGTTATAAATCCAAAGGGAGGTGAAAATAATGAATAAATACGAAAGTATTATCATTGTTAATCCAAATGTTGAAGAAGCAGGAATAAAAGCATTAGAAGACAAATTCACAGGATTAATAAATGAAAATGGAAAAGTAGAATCTGTAGAAAACATGGGTAAAAAAAGATTAGCTTACGAAATAAAAAAGAATAAAGAAGGAATATACATTTTATTCAATTTTGAAGCAAAACCAGATTTTATAAAAGAACTTGAAAGAGTTTATAGAATTACAGACGATGTAATAAAATTTATAGTAGTTAGAAAAGAAGATTAATTATAGCAAAAAAGAGGGGCCTTTACGAAAGTAAAGAAAGGTGATTTTAATGAATAAAGTAATATTAATGGGAAGACTTACAAGAGACCCAGAAACAAGATATACACAAACAAACAATACACTAGTTGCATCTTTTAGTTTAGCAGTTAATAGAAGATTTGCTAGACAAGGTGAAGAAAGACAAGCAGACTTTATTAATATAGTAGCCTGGAGTAAATTAGGAGAATTTTGTAGCAAATACTTTAAAAAAGGTCAACAAGTAGGAATAATAGGAAGAATTCAAACAAGAACTTGGGACGACGATCAAGGAGTAAAACATTATGTAACAGAAGTTGTCGCAGAAGAAGCATATTTTGCAGATAGTAAAAGAGAAGGAGAAAGTGGAACTTCATCTTTTGAAAACACATTTGGAAATACAATGCCTGGAAGTATGGGTTCGGATTTTGAAATATCTTCAAGTGATGACCTACCATTCTAATTATATATTAAGGAGGGGAAAATAAAATGGCAGATAAAAAACAAAATAAAAGAAACAATAAAAATTATGATGATGATTATAATCCAAGATTTAGAAAACAAAGAAAAAAAGTTTGCACACTATGTAGTGACAAAAACTTTGTTTTAGATTATAAAAATGCAGATCAACTAAAAAAATTCATTAATGAAAAAGGTAAAATCTTACCAAGAAGAACAACAGGAGCTTGTGCAAAACATCAAAGAGATATAACAATAGCAATAAAAAGAGCAAGACATATTGCTATATTACCATATGCACAAAACTAATTTTATAATAATAAGCGAAAAACCGTTGAAATATCAACGGTTTTTATTTTATGAAGAAGGAATTTAAAATCATTTGCAATAAGCTAAAAAAAGTAGTAAAATAATTAATATAAAAAATATAAAAGAGGTAAAAGATGTATAAAAAATTTGGAATAAGTAATAATTTATTAAAGCTATCAGAAAAAGTAGAAAAAGAGTTAACAGATATATTAAAAAATGTGGATAACATATGTGAAACAAACAGTTTAAAAGTATTAAACGCATTTCAAAAAAATGGATTATCTGAAATGCATTTATATTCATCAACAGGGTATGGAATAGACGAGCCAGGAAGAAATAAAATAGAAGATATATATTCTACTATATTTAATACAGAAGACAGTCTTGTAAGAACACAATTAATTTCAGGTACACATGCATTAGCTGTAACATTATCTGCACTATTACGTCCAAATGATACAATGATAAGTATAACAGGAGCTCCATATGATACGTTGCAAACAGTAATAGGAATAGGAAAAGAAGTAAATAAAAGTTCATTAAAAGAATTTGGAATAAAATATGAACAAATTGAGCTAATAGATAATGACTTTGATATTTTTAAAATAAAACAAAGACTAAGTAAAAATGATATTAAGTTAGTAGAAATACAAAGATCAAGAGGATATTCAACAAGGAAAAGTTTAACTATAAATAAGATAGAAAAAGTAATAAAAGAAATAAGAGAAGTCAATAAAGATGTAATAATTATGGTTGATAATTGTTATGGAGAATTTGTAGAAACAAAAGAACCAAGTGATGTTGGGGCTGATATAATTGTAGGGTCATTAATGAAAAATCTAGGCGCTGGAATTGCTACTAGTGGAGCATATATTTCTGGGAAAAAAGAATTGGTTGAATTATGTGCAGAAAGGCTAACTGCACCAGGAATAGGAAAAGAAATAGGACCATCATTAAATCAAAATCCATTATTATTAAAAGGGCTATTTTTTGCCCCAAGTGTAGTTTCAAGCAGTTTAAAAACCGCAATATTTGCAAGTAAAATATTAGAAGAATTAGGATATGAAGTAGATCCAAAATATAATGAAGATAGGGCAGATATAGTGCAAACAATTGCATTAGGATCCGAAGAAAAGTTGGTGAAATTCTGCCAAGGTATACAAAAAGGATCACCAATAGATTCTAATGTTATTCCAGAACCAAGTGAAATGGGAGGATATGAAGATAAGGTAATTATGGCTGCTGGAACATTCACACAAGGTTCTACAATAGAACTAAGCTGTGATGGACCAATAAGAAAACCATATATTGCATACATGCAAGGAGGACTAACATATCCATATGGAAAATTTGGAATATTAAAAGCAATAGAAGAAATGAAAAAATAGGAGAATATATGAAAGTAGTTATAATCGGTGGGGGACCAGCAGGAATGATGGCGGCAATAACAGCAGCCCAAAAAGGAAAATCAGTAATAATATTAGAAAAAATGAATTCATTAGGAAGAAAATTATTAATTACAGGAAAAGGAAGATGTAATACTACATCTTCTTTAAGCATGGATGAATTTATAAAAAATACGCCAGGAAATGGAATGTTTTTATATAGTTGTTACCAAAATTACACAAATAAAGATATTATAAACTTTTTCAAAGAACAAGGATTAGAAGTAAAAGAAGAACGAGGAAATAGAATATTTCCAGTAACAGACAAATCTGCAGATGTATTGAAATGTTTTACAAATAAACTAAAAGAACTTAATATTCAGGTTAAATTAAACACGAAAGCAGAAGACATAGTTATTGAAGATGGGAAAATTATTGGAGTAAAAACAAACAAGGAATTTATAAATACAAATTCTATTATACTTGCTACAGGAGGAAAGAGTTACCCATTAACAGGTTCAACAGGAGATGGATACGAGATAGCCAAAAAATTAGGACATACAATAACAAACATAAAACCATCTTTGGTGCCAATAGAAGCTTATAATGAAACTATTTGTAAAAAATTACAAGGGTTAAGTTTAAAAAATGTTGAAATCAATGTAATTGATATGAGCAAAAATAAGAAAATATATAATGATTTTGGGGAAATGATATTTACCCACTACGGAGTATCAGGACCAATTATTTTAAGTAGTTCAGCACATTTAGTAAGATATAAAAACATAGAGGAATTGATGAGTAAACAAAAAATAGTATTAGAAATAGACTTAAAACCCGCACTTACAGAAGAAAAATTAGATCAAAGAATACAAAGAGATTTTAATGAAGAAAAAAATAAACAATTTAAAAATAGTTTAAATAAATTATTACCACAAAAGATTATTCCTATAATTATACAACTTAGTAAAATAAGTCCAGAAAAGAAAATTAACGAGATAACTAAAGAAGAAAGAAAAAATTTAGTAAAATTATTAAAAAAATTCAATATAGAATTAAAAAAATTTAGACCAATCGAAGAAGCCATAATTACAAGTGGAGGCATAAAAATTAAAGAGATAAATCCTAAAACTATGGAATCAAAGTTAATTAAAGGTTTATATTTTGCAGGAGAAGTAATAGATGTAGATAGTTACACAGGAGGTTTTAACCTTCAAATTGCATATTCTACAGGATATACAGCAGGAATTAATATATAAGAGGTGTTTTATGAATGAATTTGTAACAATAAGTGAACATGATACAGCCGAAATAATAGAAAAAAAATCGAGATTTATTGCAAATATTTTTCATGTTGAAAATATAGAGCAAATTGAGGAACAATTAAATAAAATAAAGAAGCAACATTATAGCGCAAGACATAATTGTTATGCATATAGAATTATAAAAAATGATATGATTATAGAAAAGTCAAGTGATGATGGAGAACCATCCGGAACGGCAGGAGCTCCAATGCTAAATATATTAAGCAAAAACAATTTATGCAATATATTAATAGTTGTTACAAGATATTTCGGAGGAATACTTCTTGGAACAGGAGGACTTGTTAGAGCATATTCAGACGCAACATTAAAAGTAATACAACAAGCCAAGAAGGAAAAAAATTGCAAAGGCTATAAATTGAAAATTTTATTAGAATACAGTAGCTTTGAAAGTTTTAAATATTACTGTAAGAATAATGGCATAAATATTATAAATAGCAATTATAATGAGAATATAAATACAATAATAGAATTAAATGAAGAATCTAAAAATAAATTATTGGAAGATTTTCAGATAAAAGCTATTAATATAAAAAATATAAAAGTTTTATCTGAAAAATATATTAATAAAAGTATATGAAATATATACTTTTATAAAAAATTGGAAAAAATTTACAGTATTTTATTGCAAAAACCCTCATTAAATAATATAATTCGGAATGTAAAAAATTACAGTGAAGATTTTAGGAGGGAAAAAATGAAAGAAAAAGTTACAGTATTAATTGCAGATGACAATCAAGAATTCACACAAACTTTAGCATCTTATTTAGAAAAACAACAAGATATGGAGGTTATAGGTATTGCTAAAGATGGAAATGAAGCAATAGATATGATAACGAATACAACACCTGATGTAGTTCTATTAGATGTAATAATGCCACATTTAGATGGATTAGGAGTATTAGAAAATATTAATATAATAAAAAGTAGTAAAAAACCAATTTGCATAATGTTGTCAGCAGTAGGCCAAGACAAAATAACTCAAAGAGCAATAGACTTAGGTGCAGAATATTATGTTGTAAAACCATTTGACATTGAATTGCTAATAAAAAGAATAAGAGATATTAAATTTTACAAGTCAAGCCAATCAAATAATTTTACAGCAAAAGAAACAAAACAACAATATATTGAAATCCCATCACAAAATTTAAAAGGACAAGATAATTTAGAAGCTTTAGTTACAAATGTTATACATGAAGTAGGCGTTCCAGCACATATAAAAGGTTACCAATATTTAAGAGAAGCTATAATGATGGTAGTAAATGACATAGATGTTATTAATCAAATAACTAAAAGCTTATATCCTCAAATTGCATATAAGTTTAACACAACTCCAAGTCGTGTAGAACGTGCAATACGCCACGCAATAGAAGTTGCATGGGGAAGAGGACAACAGGACGCTGTTGAAAATATTTTTGGGTATACAATTTCAGCAAGCAAAGGAAAACCAACCAACAGTGAATTTATAGCAATGATTGCAGATAAATTAAGACTTGAATTAAAAAGTGCATAATAATATAAAGTCAGTTCTTTAGTAGAACTGACTTTTGCTTTGTGTTCCTATGTCGGTAGGAAAAAATTTTATTTTAATAAATTTTTATCAATAAGTTGAAAATTAGCTCTGTGTATGTAGAGCTGTTTTCCATCTATTGTTAATTTTGTGAATTTTGGAAGATTATCTGGAATTTCCCAATATACTTTATTTCCTGAAAAGGCATATAATGGATATCCCGTTTGCGACTTGATAACAACTACAACAGGTTTTCCGAAATAATTCTTATATTTATTTACTAATCCTGAAATAATTGTGTTATCAAAAATTCCATCAGCAGTAGAGTTTATATTTTCTTCTTCAAAAGTAACATCTGGGACTAAACCGTCTTCGTAAAATATCATTGTATCACCACAAGAGATAATTTGACTTCCGTCAATATTGATTGTAATAACAGAACTTAAGGTTTCTATTGTCCCCCATCCACCATCTGATGAATAGGATTGTTCTTCAACAATGTTTCCTACAACATTAATTTTTTGTCCATGAGTTGTCATTACCTGTTTTCCAAAGTTGTCAAAGGTATCAATGGTATATGTGTTACCGGTTATATCACCCCGAAGTTCATTAACTGTGCTATCAAATAATGCACAGCCACTTAAAGAAAATATAAGTGATACTATTAACACAAATAAGCAAAAAATTTTTTTCATAATAAAAAATCTCCTTTAATTAAATTGAAATTTTAGCCTATTCCGACAAATAGGTTTTGTAAGTTATAATGGTAAGTAATCCATTTATATTCATTTTATCATATTTATGTTGATTATACAAATTATATTGAAAATTAAATATTGTATAAAATATTATTTTTAAAACAAAATAATTGTAAAATTTTACTAAAAAGAATGAAATGATTTAAAAAATATAGTTGAATATTGTGAAAGTTTATTTTATAATATAACTGCTAAAAAAGAAAAAGTAGCAAATATTATTAAAAATAAAAGGGGAAATTATGAAAAAAATAATAATTAGTATAGTTGCAGTAATAAGTGTAATTATAATAGGATATTTAATATACAATATAAATAACCCAAAAATTGCAGTTTTATGTTATCATAACATTGGAACAGCAGAAGAAATAGAAAAATTTCCGCAAGAAAAAGAATGGACAATAGACCTAAACAATTTTGAAGAACAGTTAAAATATCTAAAAAAACATAATTACAAAACCCTAACATTAGAAGAATTTTATAATTGGAAACAATCTAAAATAAAATTACCATATAAATCTGTATTAATAACATTTGATGATGGTTTTTTGGCAAACTATAAATACGCATTCCCATTGTTAAAGAAATACAACATGAATGCAACAGTATTCTTAATTGGAAATTATATGAATGAGAAAAGTCAAGAATGGAATGGAAATTTAAAAACATATATATCAAAAGAAGATTTACCCAAAATAGAAAATGAATATAAAAACATAGAGTTTGCATCACATTCATATAGTTTACATGAACATGGACTAATTAATGAAAAAACATACGAAGAATTCTTGCAAGATGGAAGAACATTTAATGAGCAAATATTAACAACAGATATATATTGCTATCCATTTGGTGCATATAATGAAAATATGATAAATGCACTAAAGCAAAACAATTATAAAATGGCATTTATATTTGGCCCAACCAAAAAAGAGTATAGAAAAGCATCAATAAAAGATGATAATTATTTAATACCAAGGTTAAATGTATCATTTGGAATGGACCCCAAAAAACTTTTACTTAGATTATTATTACCATTTTAAAATACCCCCAAAGACAACACATCAATAAATGTGTTGTTTTTAGTAGTATAAATATAAGGAATAAAAATGATTCAATCAAAAATATTAAAAGATATAGTAGAAGAATATAATCTAAAAAACGGCATGAAAATAAAATTTCCATTTTTAAATCAAATAGCAAAAAATAAAAATATAAATATAAAAGACTTGGTAAGAATACTAGGAATTATTCCAGTAAATGAATATATAAGCCCAAGGCAATTACTAAATAAAAAGAAATATGAAATAAATTTATATAATGAATATAAAGAGTATACAAGTCAAGAAAAAGAAATTATTAACAAGATTAAAAATAAGGATTATATTACAAAAAAAGAAATAGAAGAAATAAGAAAAATATATAATATAGATAATAAAAAGATCAAAAACATATTATCAATAAATAATAAAAATTTTTCAAATCTAATTAATGGAAATGTGGAAAAAACAAGAATAATTATAAAAGATATTGCAATAAAAACATTTCTGCTAAAAATGGATTTTAAATACTACGAAACTAATAAATTTCATACCAAAAAAGAACTGGTATTAAAAAGCAAAAAATTAGAAATAACACTAGAAGAACTAGTAAAAAATATAACAAATAATATAAAAAGATACCAGTTTGATATTATAGCGTTAGAAAAAAATGCAAAAGGAATTTATATAGGAAAAGAGCATCCATTTAGCAATAGTTTTATAAATAAAAATTATAAAAGAATAATGGAAATTTGTGGCCAGCAAGCAAAAAAGTATGCTAGAATATATAAAATGAATAATTTAGTAAGTGATTTTAGAGAAGTAGCTTTTGAAAAAATATTACAAAATGGTGGGATATTAGAAAAAAACTTTTCATTTGACGAAGAGCTTCTTTTTACATTAATATCCTCACGTTGTAAATATAATGTACTAAATGAATGTAAAAAAATAATAAGAGAAAATATTAATTTTAGAAAATATAGCAAAGATCTAAATGGAATTATAAATTGTGGCATAAGCAATTACCAAAATAAAGATATACACCCCAATAAATACTTTGAGGAAATATTACACCAAAAAATTATAGAAAATATATGGATATATGTAAATATTATAGAATTTGACAGGGAATACGGTTTAAAAATAATAGCACATAAACTTGAAATAGAATATAAACAATTTTTAGAAGAATTAGAAAAAATAAAAGCAAAAATAATAGAACACGGATTAGTAAAAAAGTGCAAAAACGGAAGTATAATTTGTATGGAATATTTATACTAAGGAGACAGATATGCAATATAAAGAAATAATAAAAATAAACAATATGCTAAAAAATGAAAACAACAATGAAGAATTAATAAAAATATTAAATAAAAAAAATATACAAGAAATTATAGAAATAATTAAATTTTGCGAAATAGACTTAAGGAACCAAAACAAAAAAATAAATAACTACATACTAAATAAAATAAAGGATCAAGAAATAGAAAAAGAAAATATAATTAATTCTAATAAAATATATAATGAGATAAAACAAATAATTAAGTATGAAAGTCTTGAATTAGGAAAAAAAGATGCATTAACTGCTACAAAAATAATGATACATTTAAACTTTATTTTCTTAGAATATTGTAAAGATAATACAGATGAGTATGCTAAAACAAGAGAATTAATAATAGACTATTTTAATAAAGTAATAATTAACTATATAAATTCAAAAATAAATATAAATTTTAATAATAGAATAAAGAAAGTAAATTTAGAAAATCAGCTTTTAAACGAATTATATGATAGAATTAATAAATTTTCTGCATATCAAAAAGTATTAGAAATATTGGAAATGTATAAAGTAAATTTTTTAGATTTTAAAATAGAAGGTAAGTTAATAAAATTACAATATAATGAAAAATATAATAACCTTAGTAGAATTGTTGCGCAAAAAGATTACCTAGATAAGCAAAATGTAAATAATATGTTAATTACAAATGAATTTGACGAAAAAAATATTGAAGACTGTATTTGTCAAGATGAATTTGTATATAGAGAAAAAATGAAAAGATTTTTTGTGACAAATAATTTAAATATTAAAATGGGAGAGAACTTTACAATAGAAGAATGGATTAGAATATTTGTAATAATAAGTAAAGTAAATACAGAATATTTAGAAAAGAACAGGTACTCTATATTAATAAAAACTAAAAAAGAATGGCTAAAAATATTTGAGGAATATGGATTTAAAAAAGATAAAGCCCAAAAAATTATTGAGGAGCTAAAGTTTAATAGTAATAATACAGATATAAGAGAAAATCCAATAATTGAATATAACAAATTATGCATAACAATACCTGCCATTGTATGGACCACAGATATATATGAAACATTAATAAATATATTTCACTCAAGAAATTATCAACTTAATTTTAAAGGTGTATTTTTTGAAGAAGAAGTAAGAAAAGAATTTGAAAATGCAGGAATAAAAAATTGCACTTGTAAGGTAAGACAAAATGAATGCGATATGGCATATATATTTGATGACTGCCTTTTTATATGTGAATTAAAAAATGAATTTCAGCCATTAACAAATATGCAATGGTATAGATTTTATAAAAAACAAGAACAACACATTATACAATTAGAAAGAATATATGAATTCTATAAAAACAATTTAGAATATATAACTACTAAATTAAACAAAAATAAAAATTGGAAGCCTAAAAAAATATATAAAGTTTTAATGTTTTCAAATTATTTAGGACAAACATATATAAAAGATAATTTAATTGTTAGTAATTATAATAATATTATTAATTTTATAAAAAAAACACCATTATGTGTAAATGTTATGGAAGATAAAAACATATATGTTGTAGAAACATATAATTATCAGAAATACCCATATTTGTCAAAAGAAAAAACACTTTTAAACATAGATGACTTTATAGCCTATATGAGACTACCAATGTCAATATGGTATCAAAAAGAAGGATATAGTGAAGAAAAAAGGTATATAGGTATAAAAGATAAATATTTAATAGAAGTAAAAGGATATTCATATAAACAAAAATTTACTATTGACAACATCGATATGCATAATGTATAATATATGACGTATACAGGGTACTTAATAAAAAAACATTTATTAAGTAATGATAAATTCCATGTACAGTGTTATGTAGCTGGAAGGAGGGGAATATAAATGTCAGAAATAAAAGTTAATAATGGAAATATAGAAGACGCATTAAAAAGATTTAAAAGACAATGCGCACGCAATGGTGTTATGCAAGAAGTTCGTAAAAGAGAACATTATGAAAAACCAAGTGTAAAGAGAAAAAAGAAATCAGAGGCAGCTAGAAAAAGAAAATTTTAAAAAAAAATATAAATTGGAAGTTAAAGTATAAACTTTAGCTTCCAATTTTGACTTTATAAAGAATTTTAAGTATAATAATCAAGAAAAAAATATATACTAAATAAATGAAAGGTGGAGATTTTTTTATGGAATATAAAAAACTAGAAATAAAAGACGGAATAACACTTCATACAATAAATACAAATAAATTTAAGACAAATTTAATAGCAGTATTTTTAACAACAACATTAAACAAAGAAAATGTAACAAAAAATGCATTAATATCGTCTGTTCTTAGACGTGGAAGCAAAAACATGCCGACACAAGAACAAATAAGTAAGCAAATGGAAAATATGTATGGAGCAAGTTTTGATTGTGGGTTAGATAAAACTGGAAATAACCAAGTACTAAAATTTTATTTAGAAAGTATTAATGATAATTTTTTAATTAATAAAAATGAAAATTTATTAGAAAAATCAATAGAAAAAATTTTAGAAATAGTATTTAATCCAAACATAGAAAATAATAGATTTATAGAAAGTTACGTAGAACAAGAAAAAGAAACTATAAAAAATATTATAAAAGGTAAAGTTGATAATAAAGCAAGATATGCAATGGATAGATGTATAGAAGAAATGTACGGACTTTCTGGATTTGGATTATATAAGTATGGATATATAGAAGACCTAGAACAAATAAATAGTGAAAATTTATTTAATTATTATAAAAAATTGATTAATGAATGTAAAATAGATATATTTGTATCTGGAATTGTTGACGAAGAAACAGTAAAAATAATTAAAGAAAATGAGAACATAGAAAATTTATGTCAAAGAAAACCAGTATATGAGCCAACTAAATTAGAAAAAAAACAAATGCCAGAAGAAGAAAATATAACAACAGAATCTATGGAAGTAGCACAAGGAAAACTAGTTGTTGGACTTGATATAGACATAGAAAATGAAGAAGAAAAATATAATGTTTTAATATATAATACAATTTTAGGAGGAAGTGCAAATTCAAAACTATTCCAAAATGTAAGAGAAAAGGCACATCTTGCGTATGTTGCAAGTTCAGCATATATACGCCACAAAAACAATATATTTATCAATTGTGGAATTGACATCTCAAACTATAGCAAAACATTAGATCTAGTTAAAGAGCAAATAGAAAAAATGAAAAATGGGGAATTTACAGAAGAAGAAACTGAAAATGCAAAAAAAGTTATCATTTCAGGAATTAAATCAATTAATGATGAACAAGATAGTGAAATAACATATTATTTTGGACAAGAATTATCAAATAATGAAGTAAGCTTAGACGAATATATAAAGAAAATAGAAAAAATAACTAAACAAGATGTATTAAAAATAGCTGGCAAAGTTTATATTAATACAATCTATTTTTTGAAAGACTAAAGGAGGAAGAATATGCAAATTGTAGAAAATTTAAAAGTTAAAGAAAAGGTATATATAGAAAAATTAGAAAATGGTTTAACAGTAATGATAATTCCTAAAAAAGGAGTTCAAAAAAAATACGTTATATGGGGAACTAATTATGGATCAAATGACAGTGTATTCGTTGCCCCAGGAGAAACACAACCAATAGAAGTTCCTAAAGGAGTAGCACATTTTTTGGAACATAAATTATTTGAACAAGAAAATGGCACAAATAGTTTAGATACTTTAACAGCATTAGGCGTTAATGCAAATGCATATACAACTAATGACCATACAGCATATTTATATGAGTGTACAGACAATTTTTATGAAGCTTTAGATGAATTAATGGATTATGTTCAACATCCATATTTTACAGATGAAAATGTTGAAAAGGAAAAAGGAATTATTGGACAAGAAATAAAAATGTATGATGACTATCCAGAATGGAAAGTATATTTAAATGCACTAGGAGCAATGTATCATAGCAATCCTGTAAAACTAGACATAACAGGAACAGTAGAAACAATATCACATATAGATAAACAAATACTATATAAATGTTATAATACTTTTTACAACCCATCAAATATGACAATGGTTTTATGTGGTGACTTTGAACCAGAAAATATATTAAAAGAAGTAAAAAGTAGGATAATAAATACTACAGACAATGGAGAAATTCAAAGAATATATCCCGAAGAGCCCGAAACAATTGTAAAAGAAAAGGTAGAACAAAAAATGGATGTAAGCCAGCCATTATATACAATAGGGATAAAAGATGTAATTCCACAAGAAGAAACAAAAGTAAAAAAACACATAGCAATAGAGATATTGCTAAATATAATTATGGGAAAAAGTTCAAAACTATATAAAACATTATATGATAAAGCAATTATATATGGAGGAGTAAGCTTAGATTATGAATTTTCTAAAAAATATGCCCATATATTAATAACTGGACAATCAAAAGATCCAGAAGAAGTGTACAAAATGTTTAAAAACACAATAAAGGAATTAAAACAAAATGGAGTATCGCAAGAGGATTTTGAAAGAAATAAAAAAATGATATATGGTTCATATGTAAAAGAATATAACGATGTTGCAGATATAGCAAGAATGTTTTTAGCAGATTACTTTAAAGGAATAAATAGTTTTGACTATTTAGAACAAATTCAGGCAGTAAATGTAGAATATTTAAATCAACTGCTAAAAGATGTATTTAAAGAAGAGAAAATGATACTTTCTATTGTTAAAAATTAAAAGAAATTGTATAAAATTGAATATGAGAAAAATGTAGAAAATACAGCATAATTACACAATGGGTCATTATGCTGTATTTGTTTGTTTTTCACTGTCTAAAAAAATCGAAATAAGTCGTACGAAAATTGTTAAAGTAATGCTAATTTTCTTGACTTAAATGGAAAAATATGTTAATTTATATATATACGTAAGACAAAATAAAAGAAGAGGAGAGATGTATATGTTGAATGAAGAAATTTGTAATTTAAGAGATAAGTTGAACAATAGCATCGTAACTGGAGAGGACTATAGTGTAATATACAAGTTAAGTGTAGAATTAGACGAACTAATAGCAAAATATTATAGGGAAGATAAAGAAAAAAGTAAGGTGACTTTAAATAATTAAGTTTGTTAATTTTAGATTATATATATGTATAACACCATAAATAAAGATATTAATATATCTAATATTTATGGTGTATTTTTTTGCTTGTCAAAAGAGAAAAAATATTATATAATAATTAGCCAAGAAATGGAGAGAAACATGTTAGAAAAAAATACAGAAAATTTTAAATATAGAAATTTTAATCAAATAATTAATACATTCTATAACGAGGAAGTGGACAGCATAAATGAAAATAATTTAATAGAAAATAACAAATTAGAAATAAAATTAGAACCAATAGTTTTGTATGATAAACTACTTGGAAATATTAAAATTGAATTTAAAATTGGAAAAAGTAGAATGTATAAAATAAAAAGTATAACAGATTTTTATAACAGAATTGATAGAAAAGAAAAATTTAAATATGGTGAAAAACTAGAATTTATACATACAATAGAGGCATTCGATTCAAATAGCAAACCAATTTTAAATTTTTTATTAAAGTATGCTGAAATTATAAAATATGCTAATTCAAACACAAATAATAATTATAAATATTTTGGAAAAAACATAAGCGAATCAAGTATTGTATTAAATAACAGAGGATTAGATGAATTTTTTGAAATTGTAAACGGAACAACAGTTAGCTTTTTAAAAGATGGAATAGAAAGTAAAATTAAATTTGATAATAAAAACCCACAGATAGAATTTACTTTAAAAAGGTTAGAAGATGGTGAATATGAAATATATCCAAATACCGATATTTTTAAACTTTCTATATTACAAGGAAAACAATATAAATATATACTAAAAGAAAATAAATTATATAAATGCTCAAAAGATTTTGAAAAATCAAGCTTAAAAATGTTAGAAGTATTTAGAAAAAATTATATAACAGAGGCTAAATTAGGAAAAGAAGAATTAAAACAATTTTTTTCAATTATAATGCCTAAAATTCATAATACAGTAAAATTTGAAAATATTACAGAAGAAGAAATACAAAAATATAAACCAGAAGATTTAATAGTAAAAGTATTTTTGGACTTTGATGCAAATAGCTATATTGTATGTGATGTAAAGTTTTTATATGGTCAAAAGGAATTTAATCCGTTAAATGAAAAACAAAAATTAGATTTCCCAAGAAATTTAATTCAGGAAACACGAGCATTAAATGTTTTTAGAAATACAGGATTTATGGTTGATATAAAAAACTTAAGATTTATACTTCCAAAAGATGAATTAATATACAACTTTTTAGCTAACGATATTAATTATTACATGCAAAAGTTTGAGGTGCTAGCAACTGAAAACTTTAAAACAAAACAAATAAAACAAACCCAACTAAGCAATTTAGGAGTAAAAGTAGAAAATAACTTGCTAATAATAAACTTAGAAAATATCAATATAGATCCAAAAGAATTAAAAGATGTACTTGAAAATTATAAATTGAAGAAAAAATACTATAAATTAAAAGACGGAAATTTTTTAAGTTTAGAAGACAATAAGGAACTAGATTTTATAGATAAACTAACTACAGGAATGGATGTTGATTTCGAGGAACTAGCTACAGGAACAATAAAACTTCCTAAAAATAGAAGTTTATATTTAAATCAATTATTAAAAGGAATAAAAGGAACAGAAATTATAAAAAATGCTGAATATAAAGAAATTGTTAATAATTTAAAACAAGAACAGTTAGAAGACGAAGTTATAGTTCCAGAAAATTTAGATAAAACTTTAAGGTATTATCAAAAAACAGGTTTTAAATGGTTAAAGGTATTAGACAATTATAATTTTGGGGGTATACTTGCAGATGATATGGGACTAGGTAAAACAATACAAATGCTTTCAATAATTTTAGACTATATAGAAAATGATACAAAAGAGTTAAATAAAAGAGCAAGTTTAGTTGTAGCCCCTAGTTCACTTTCTTTAAATTGGGAAAAAGAAGCAAAAAAATTTGCTCCACAATTAAAAACATTAGTAATTAGAGGAAATAGTATAGAAAGGCAAAATCAAATAAACAATGTAAAAAATTATAATTTAATTATAACATCATATGACTTACTAAAAAGAGATATAGAAGTATATAAAAAATTAGATTATAAATTTAGATTTATAATTGCAGATGAAGCTCAATATTTAAAAAACAGTAACACACAAAATGCCAAAACGGTAAAAGAAATTAAGTCTGATACACGTTATGCACTAACAGGAACACCTATAGAAAACTCATTAGCTGAATTATGGTCAATTTTTGATTTTATTATGCCAGGATATTTATACACATATAAAAAATTTAGAAACACATATGAATTGCCAATTATAAGAGATGAAAATTATAGTGCAATGGAAAAATTAAAAATGTTAATAGAACCATTCGTATTAAGAAGAACTAAAAAAGAAGTTTTAAAAGAATTACCAGAAAAAACAGTAACAGTACTTAATAATGAAATGGGAGAAGAACAAAGAAAAATATATATGGCATATTTAGAAAAGGCAAAAGAGGATCTGGATGAAGAAATAAAAAATAAAGGTTATGAAAAAAGTAGAATGAAAATTTTAGCCATATTAACCAGATTAAGACAAATTTGTTGTCATCCTAGTTTGTTTATAGATAATTACAATAACACAAGTAGTAAACTAGAGCAGTGTATGGAAATAATAGAGGATGCTACAAATGCAGGACATAAAATATTAGTGTTTTCTGGATATACATCAATGTTTAATATTTTAGAAAAGGAATTAGAAAAATCCAATATTAAATATTTTAAATTAACAGGAGCAACAAAGGTAGATGAAAGAATAAAATTAGTAGACGAATTTAATGAAAATAAAGATATTAAGGTGTTTTTAATTTCTTTAAAAGCAGGAGGAACAGGTTTAAATCTAACAGGTGCAGATATGGTAATACATTATGATCCATGGTGGAATATATCTACAGAAAATCAAGCAACAGATAGGGCATATAGAATTGGACAAAAAAATAATGTTCAAGTATACAAATTAATAACAAGTAACTCTATAGAAGAAAAAATATACGAATTACAAAAGAAAAAATCAAAACTAATAGACAATGTGCTAGATACAAGAATGTCATTTATAAATAAATTATCAAAAGAAGACATTATGAATTTATTTCAATAAAAAAAGGAGAAAAAATGAAAGATTATATTACAATTATTGGAGCAGGCCTAGCTGGTTGTGAAGCTGCATACCAAATTGCCAAAAGAGGAATAAAAGTAAAATTATATGAAATGAAACCCAATAAATTTTCAGAAGCACATACAAATAAAAATTTTGCAGAAATTGTATGTAGTAATTCTTTTAAATCTAACTTATTAACAAATGCGTGTGGACTTTTAAAAGAAGAACTAAGAAGGTTAGATTCTTTGCTAATAAGTGTAGCAGACAAAACACAAGTGCCAGCGGGTCAAGCCCTTGCTGTTGACAGAGAAAAATTTTCAGAAGAAGTAACAAAAAGAATTAAAGAAAATAAGTTAATAGAAATAATAAATGAGGAAGTAACAAACATAGAAGAGCTAGCTAAGCAAGGTATTGTAATAATTGCAACAGGACCATTAACCTCGGGGGATTTAGCCAAAAATATTTCTAAAATAACAGGACAAAATGGCTTATATTTTTATGATGCGGCAGCACCAATAATTAGTAAAGATAGTATTGATTTTAATATTGCATTTTATGGAGATAGATATAGCCAAGAAAAGAAAAAAGAAGAAAGTTTAAAACAATGGGAAGAAAGAATAAAAAATCAGGAACAAAGTTATATAAATCTTCCAATGAATGAGAAAGAATATGAAAAATTTTGGGAAGAATTAGTGCAAGCACAAGTAGTTACTTTACATGATTTTGAAAAAAAGGAGATTTTCGAAGGATGTATGCCAATAGAAATAATGGCAAAACGTGGAAAAGACACATTAAGATATGGACCATTAAAACCAGTAGGTTTTGATGACCCAAGAACAGCTAAACGACCATATGCAATTGTTCAATTAAGACAAGATAATAGCAATGCAAGCATGTACAATATAGTTGGATTTCAAACAAACTTAAAATTTGGAGAGCAAAAAAGAGTAATACAAATGATACCAGGATTAGAAAATGCAGAATTTATAAAATATGGAGTTATGCACAGAAACACATATATAAATTCAACTATTCTTTTAGATGAAACATATAATATGAAAAATAACAGCAACATATATTTTGCAGGACAAATAACAGGAGTAGAAGGATATGTAGAATCAATCTCTTCTGGAATGATTGCTGGAATAAATGCGGTAGAAAAATTTAAAAAAACAAGTAAAAAAATCATATTTTCTGAAAATACAATAATAGGGGCTCTAGCTAAGTATATTTCTACACCTAACAATAAATTTCAGCCAATGAATGCAAACTTTGGAATATTACCTGATCTTGAAGGAAAAAGGATAAAAGACAAAAAGGAAAGATATATGAAATTAGCTAATAGAAGTTTAGAAAATTTTAAGTAAATAATGCAGGAATTTATAAAAATGTTACGAAAATATTACAAAAATATTAAAATTTAAATAACAGTTGTCAAATTATGTAAAATGTGATAAAATATAAATAGTATTTTATTATAAAGGAGAATTTGAATGGATATTGAATTTATAGAATTTTTTGATAAAAGGTATGAAAGTCTAAATAAAGACAAACAACAATTAGAAGAAGCGATAAAACAAGTTAAGGATCCAAATAGTTATGAATATAATAGCTATCAAAAATTTTATCAACAAGTAAATGAGGAATTAAATCAAGTAAAAAAAGAAAGACAAGATGTTGAAAACTGGTTTTCCAAAAAAGAAAAGGCAAGTAATGAGAGGAAACAAATAGAAGAAAAAATACAAACACTTAATAAGCGAAAAGAAGAATATTTAGATGATAAGAAAAATGAAGAAAAGAATATAGATAAAACATATATATTGGAAGAAATTGAAAGTGATCTAAAAAAGATTGAAATAGAATTAGAAGATGCAATGAAAAAAGACAAAAAAGCAAAATTAACTTTTGAGAGAATGGGAAAAAATATAGAAAAATATAAAGAACAACATAATATAAAATCAAAACAACATAATCAAGGTGAAATAGAACCAAATTCAGCCTCAGCAGAACCAAAAGTAGAGGAAACGGAAGAACCAAATCCAGTTTCAGCAGAACAAAAAGTAGAGAAAACAGAAGAACCAAATCCAGTTTTAGCAGAACAAGAAATAGAAGAAACGGAAGAACCAAATCCAGCATCAGCAGAACCAAAAGCAGAGAAAACAGAAGAACCAAATCCAGCTCCAACAGAACCAAAAGTAGATGAACCCAAAGAATCACCAATTATCGAATCAGGAACAATTCCTATAAATACAGATCCAAATATTATTCCATACAAGGCTACATCTAAAAAAGAAAAGGAATATTTAACTAAATCAATCACTGACTTACAAATAGCTAATACATCATCATATAATAATGTATTTCTAGAAATGGAGAAATATGTTAATAAATTTTTTGAAAAGAATCAAAATGATATTAAAGAAAAATGTGATAAATGTAAAAACAAAGAAGAACTAAATGGTAAAGTAGAAGAATTATTAAAAAATTACAGAGTAGACGATCAAGAATTATCATTTGATGCAAAATCAATATTAAGTAGAGTAATTAGGTTCACATATCGTGGAAAATTTGACAAAGAAGTTGAAGAAGAAAAAAGTTCTATTTTTAATAAAATAAAAACTAAAATTTCTTCTGCATTTACTGCAACAAAAGGATTTTTTAAGAGAATAAAAGAAAAAATACAAAACAAAGCAAGATTAAAAAATTCAGATATGAAATATTTAAATTCAGCAGAAGAACCAATAAAAGGCGATACAAATGGAAGAAAGTATGAAGATGCAACTATTGATGATTATAAAAAAGGAAATGAAGTTCTTGAAAATCTAGATATAAGTTTTGTAGAAGCACCAGAAGGTTTAACAGAAAAAATAAAAGCAGTAAAAGATAAGAAAATGGAAACGGATAAGTTTGGATACAGAACTGAAAAAACTGAAGAGGAAGAAATGCTAGATAGAAATAATTTAGATGAAGCAATGAATAAAGAACGAGAAAATATAAACATAGATATAGAAATAAAGTAGTATAAAATATATTAAATTAAGAAGGTTTAAAACTAGATTTTAAACCTTCTTAAAATTTACAAAAAAATATTGACTTATAAGTATAAAAATGGTAAAATATAAACGTTATTATAAATTGCACATTTTATGCAGTTCCGTAATAACACAAAAAATTATAGGAGGTGAAATTTAAGTGCCAACAATTAATCAATTAGTAAGAAAAGGAAGAAAAACAGGAGTAACAAAATCAACAGCACCAGCTCTTCAACATGGATGGAATTCAAAAAATAAAAAATTAACAAACAATAGAGCTCCACAAAAAAGAGGAGTATGTACAGTAGTAAAAACAGTAACACCTAAAAAGCCAAACTCAGCTTTAAGAAAAGTTGCCAGAGTTAGACTTTCTAATGGTTATGAAGTTACATCTTATATCCCAGGTATAGGACATAACTTACAAGAACACAGTGTTGTATTAATAAGAGGTGGTAGGGTAAAAGACCTTCCAGGTGTTAGATACCATATCATAAGAGGAACATTAGATACAGCAGGTGTTAAAGATAGAATGCAAGCGCGTTCTAAATATGGAGCTAAAAGACCAAAAAAATAAAAAGTAGCTCAAAAGTACAAAGTTAGTGCTTGTAATTCTTACTAAATTAAGGCATTTAAATTTAGAATAGATTATAAACACTATACGGAAAAGTATAACTTTTCAGAGTACCTAAGATATTTTTTTAAATATCTAAATAAATTTAAGGAGGGAAGAATAGTGCCAAGAAAAGGATATATAGCAAAAAGAGAAGTATTACCAGATCCAATATACAACAGTAAAGTTGTTACTAAATTAGTAAACAACATAATGTTAGATGGTAAAAAATCAGTTGCTCAAAAAATAGTATATGATGCATTTGATATCATAAAAGAAAAAGAAGGAAAAGATCCTTTAGAAGTTTTTGAAGCAGCTTTAGAAAATGT
>CAKPKZ010000012.1 GCA_934167435.1 uncultured Clostridia bacterium
AGCTTTTAGGACATGAAAGCATTGCAACTACAGAAATTTATACTCACGTAAATAATGAACAAATTAGAGAAGCGGTTGAAAAGAATCCTCTTGCAAATATTTAAAATTTAAAAAAGCTCTAATTATTAGATGTTTTCTAATAATTAGGGCTTTTTATTTAGAATTATATTCTTACAATTCCACCAATTGTTTTATTTTCGTAACCGTTTTTTGTTTCTACTGCTCCACCTAATAAAACAACTGTATCTCCTTTTTCTAATATTTCTTTTTCTTGTAATTTATCAATTCCTGCTTTTAATGTTTCATCAATTGAAGCTTTAGAATCAACATATATTGGTGTTACATTCCAAGCTAATGCTAATTGATTAAATGTTCTTCTGTTATCTGTAACTGCTAATATTGGGCATCCAGCTCCTAATCCTGCTAATCTTCTTGCAGAATTTCCTGATTTTGTATAACATACTATTGCATCTGCATTTATGTTTTTAGCTGTAACACATGTTGAATATGCTATTTTTGCTTCAACATCAACTAAATCAATATTTTCGTTTTGATCAAATCTTTTCCAGTAATTTATTTCTGGCTCAACTCTATTTGCTATTTTTACCATAGTTTTTACACATTCTACTGGATAATCTCCCATTGCACATTCTCCAGAAAGCATAACTGCACTTGTTCTATCATATATAGCATTTGCAACGTCACTTGCTTCTGCTCTTGTTGGTAATGGTTGATGTGTCATTGATTCTAACATTTGAGTAGCTGTTATTGCTGGTTTATTTGCTTTGTTGCTTAATTTTATAAATTTCTTTTGCATTACTGGTGGTTCTGTAAAGTCTGTTTCTGTAGCCATGTCTCCACGTGCAATCATTTGAGCATCTGCATTTTCAACTATTTCTTCCATATGTTCTAATCCTTCTACATTTTCAACTTTTGTTATTATTTTTATGTCTTTACCACCGTTTTCATCTAATACTTTTCTTACTTGTTCAATGTCGTCTTTGTTTCTTGTAAATGACATAGCAACAAAATCATAATCATGTTCGCAAGCTGTTTTTAAGTCTGCTATATCTTTGTCTTTTAATGCAGGTAAACGTACTGGTGTTCCTGGTAAATTGATTGTTTTTCTACTTCCTAATCCATTACCATGAACTACTGTACATACTATGTCTTTATCAACTATTTCGTCTACAACTAGTTCAATTGCTCCATCGTCAATTAAAACTTTAGCTCCAACTTTTATATCTTTATATAATTCTTTATAGCTTACAGATACTTTATCTTTATCTCCAACAATGTCTTCATTTACTAATGTAAATTTTTGTCCATCTTCTAATATTATTTTTTCATTTTTTCCTGAAACTAACATTCCTGTTCTTATTTCTGGACCTTGCATATCAAGAAGTAATGCTACTGGTATGTCTAATTCTTGTCTTAATTTTCTTATTGTTTCTGTTTTTTCAGCTTGTTCATCCCAGCTACCATGTGAATAGTTAATTCTTGTTACATTTAATCCAGCTTCGAATAATTCTTCTAGTCTGTTTTCACTTGCAGGACCTATTGTTCCTACTATTTTTGTTTTTCTTAAAACTTTTTTCATTTTATATTTCCTCCCTTTATTACAATCGCAACTTATTATATCACAAATCTTCTATTGTTTTCAACAGTTTTTGACAATTTTATAAAAAAGTCATTGTAATTGTATTATAGAATGAACTTTAGTTTCACTTTCATCAAAAATTGTTACTATATGTTTATTATTTTCAAATGTATATTTGCATATAACAGTTTCGCCTAATTTAATTTCTCTTTTATATGTTATTCTTATTTCATCAAATTGTTTATTATCATATATCTCTTCTGGTAATGCGTCATATGCTAGATCCAAATAATATAGATTATGCATATGTTTGTTTATGTCAATATCTGATCGTTTAACTTTATATGAAATTATATTTTCGAAATGATTTGGCTCTTTTAGTTTGTCCAATTCATTAATATTAAATACACTATTTTTCTCTTCTGGATTAAATCTATCAATAATATTAGAATTTAATTTCATTAATTTTCCATTTTGTAAATCTATTAATGCCCATTTAGAAGTTGCAATTACCATCTTTGTTCCAACATCATCATATATTATATAATCTCTATATGTGTATGAATATTTAGTGTTTCTTGCCCATGTATGTATATTTAAATTTTGTCCATATTTAGGTCTATGTAAAACTTTTACTTGCCAATCAATTACAATCCATGAAGCATGTGTTTTTTCTATGTCCTTAATACCATATCCTATTTGTGAAGAATGAGCTTCACCGATATTTTCGAAAGCATCTAGTATCCCTTTATTAGTTATAAAATTTCCTTTACCAATATTACTTAGTCTTATTTTATATGTTTGTTTAAATATCATTTTTTTTACTTCCTTTTTGCACTATAAAGATGGGGTTACTTCCCATCTTTATAACTTTTTTATTTACTTTAATAACCTGGTTTTTTTAATAATTTAAACATATTTTTCTTATATTTTTCAACTCCTGGTTGATTAAAAGGATTTACACCTAATATCATACCAGATATAGCGCAGGCTTTTTCGAAGAAATAAATTAATTCTCCAATATTTTCTTCGTCTAATTTATTAATCTTTATAATTATGTTAGGTACATCTCCTGAAACATGAGCTTCTATTGTTCCTTCCATAGCTTTTTTATTAACATAGTCTAAATCTTTACCAGATAAATAATTTAAACCATCTAAATTATCGTCATCTGAATTTATTGTTAAACTAGAATTACTATTTTCGATGCATAAAACTGTTTCAAATAAATTTCTTCTGCCTTCTTGTATATATTGTCCCATTGAGTGTAAATCTGTTGTAAAGTCTACTCCTGCTGGAAAAATTCCTTTTAAATCTTTTCCTTCACTTTCACCATATAATTGTTTCCACCATTCTGTAAAAAAGTGCATTTTAGGTTCATAATTAACTAAAATTTCTGTATTTTTATATAGTTTGTATAAAATATTTCTTACAACTGCATATTTATAACACTCGTTATATTTTAAATTTGGATCGTTATATCTTTCTTGTGCAACTTGCGCACCTTGCATTATTTTTTCAATATCTATACCTGCAGTTGCAATTGGCAAAAGTCCTACTGCTGTTAAAACAGAATATCTTCCTCCAACATTGTCAGGTATTACAAATTTTTCATATCCTTCATTATCTGCTAATGTTTTTAATGCTCCTTTTTCTTTGTCTGTTGTTACATATATTCTACTTCTAGCTTCATCAATTCCATATTTATTTTCTAAAATTTCTCTAAATATTCTAAATGCTATTGCAGGTTCTGTTGTAGTACCAGATTTAGAAATTACATTAATAGAAAAGTCTTTGTCTCCAATGTACTCTATTAACTCATTTATATAACTTGCACTTAAATTATTACCTACAAATAATATTTGTGGATATTTTCTTTGTTTGTTCGGCATCATATTATAGAAGGAACTTGTTAAAGCTTCAATAACTGCTCTTGCCCCTAAATATGACCCTCCTATACCTATAACAACTAATATATCTGATTCTTTTTTTATTTTTTTAGCTACCGATTTTATTCTAGAAAATTCTTCTTTATTGTAAGTTGTTGGTAATTCTAGCCATCCTACAAAATCGTTTTCGTCACTTGCTCTTCCATGTAATTGCTTATGTATTATTTCTACTTGTTCCTTATATTCTAATATGTTTTTTTGTGTTATTCCAGTTTTGCTTAAATCTAAATTAATATTAGCCATATATTACACCTCTTTTCTTATAATTCTTTGTTATTATATACAAAGTTCTTTTATAATTCAATAGTTTTTTATTATTTTAATACTTCATCCATTACTTTTGCTAAATATTTCATACTTGTTAAGCATTGTTCTAGGGTATTTCCAGTTGCTCCTACTTCTATAATTCCAGCATATTTTGCAGTATGTTGATTATATCTTGATTTTGTTACAAGCATTGGCTTGAATAGTCCAGGGTACATTTCTTCTGCTTTTTGCTGAACCTTTACAGCAAATTTTAGATTTTGATTCCAATTTGGATGCCATAATCCTCCTTCATTTGTGCCAATTACAAACATTATTTGTGCTGCATATTCATTTTCCCCAATTTTAACTGTTGGTGCATAATCACTTCTGCTTCCTATAGCATCTCTATGAACATCCCACACAATATCTGATGGAGTATTTTTTAATATTCCTTGTACTGTTTGCAATGATCTTGTATAAGATCCATTATATGATGGATAATCATGATATGATATATCATGTATTACATTATAATTATATTGTTTTAAATGGTTTTCTAATTCATTTCCAACTTTTACAACATTATAATTTAAATCTGTAGTCCTAAATGTTCCTGTTGGAGTGTATTGATATTTTTCACTCGAAGTATAACTTTCACATGTATGTGTATGAAACAGTACAATATTTTTATTTTCAATATTTACATTGGGGTTTAAAATTTCTGGTGTCAAATCATAGGTTGTTTCATTTTTAATTTTTACCTTTCCATATTCTGTGTTATAATTTAATTTTATAGGATTATTTGTTACAACCTCTGTTGTTACTCCAGTTTTAGCTTCTGTAATTGTTTCTTCCACAGTCTCTTTAGTTTGACTTTCTTGTTTATCAACATTTTCATAATTTTCCTTTAGGTCTTGTGTCATAATTGTATCTTCATTATTTACTACTTCTATAGCACTTAATTGCACTTTAAATATTTCTTCAAATTGTTTTATATTTTCCTTTTGTTTACTTACTTTTTCATTATTATTTATAAAATTAAATACATTTAAGGTGTTTTCTATGCATTTTGATAAATTTATATTTAAAACATTATTATTTAATGTTTCTTTATTGTTATTATTTTTTAATATTTTTGTTCCTGTAAGTATAATTACTATAACTAAGAATATCCCACATAAATATTTTATAATATCTTTAAGATTTAAAACAGCAATATTAAACATATATATCTCCCTTGTCCTTAGTTTCTCATTATATATGTATATGCTTTTTTATCTTTAAATATGACAAAAGAGCAGTATAATTACTGCTCTTAAATAATTTATATTATACATTTTTCCAGAAAAAATCTAAACTGTTATCAATACTTTTTTTATTAAATGCTTTTGCTTCAACATCATCTACCCAAAGGTATGCTAAAAATGTTATTAAAATAAATACAAAATCAATTGCTAGGCATGTAGATAATGTTCCTGCTAAATAATTAAATTCTTCAGATAATGTTGCAAATTGTATTACATGAATAACAAGTATAGCTAAATAAACAAATAATGGTATTGCTACTATAGCACTTTTTTTAACTTCTTGTGCTAAAAATATTAATAATACTGTTGCAGCTAACATTAATAGCAATGTTAATGGATTTGATATATTAAATATAAACATCTTTTTTCCTCCTAATTTTTCTTTTGTTATTTATTGTATATAATATCATTTTTATTATACATTATCAAGTATATTTTTATTACATTTATATTACAAAACTGTTACTTTTATTTTAATTTTTCTTCTATAAGTTTAGCTACTTCTGTTGCTTTTTTAGTTATGTATTCTTGGTCTTTTCCTTCTATCATAACTCTAACTAAAGGTTCTGTTCCAGAAGGTCTTATTAATATTCTTCCATTTCCTTCAAACTCATTTTCAAGTTCTTCAATTGCTTTATTTATTTCGTTGTCATTTTTGTAATCGTATTTCTTTTGGCTATTTACTTTTGCATTAACTAATACTTGTGGATATAGTTCAATAACGCTTGCTACTTCTGATGCTTTTTTATTTGCTTCTAAAATTGCTTGTATTAACATTAAAGATGTTAATATTCCATCTCCTGTTGGATTATAGTCAAGTAAAATTACATGCCCAGATTGTTCACCACCTAAATTATATCCTTCTTTTAGCATTTCTTCTAATACATATCTATCTCCAACTTTTGTTTGAACAAATTTTAAATTTGATTTTTCTGCATATTTGTTTAGTCCTAAATTACTCATTACTGTTGCAACAAGTGCATTTTTATTTAATTTTCCTTTTTGTTTTAAATAATTTGATAATATTGCTAGTATTTTGTCACCATCAATTTCATTTCCTTTTTCATCAATTGCCAAACATCTGTCTCCATCTCCATCAAAAGCAATCCCTAAACTTAATTTATTTTCTATTACATATTTTTTTAGGTTTTCTAGGTGGGTTGAGCCACAATTACAATTTATATTTACTCCATCTGGGTTGTTATTTATTATTTTATATTTTATTCCTAATATAGAAAATACCTTTTCTGCTACAAAAGAGGTTGCTCCATTTGCAGTATCTATTCCTACTACAAAATCTTCTTTATTATATTTTGCTATATTGTCATCAAAATTCTTTCTAAAAAAGTACACATATTCGTCTATTAAATCTGCACTATATTCGGAAACTCCTATTTTTTCATTTTCTGCAGTTAATTCGTCTAATTTTCCTGACTCCATAATTTCTTCTATTTCTTCTTCTAAACTGTCTGGAATTTTCATTCCTTTGTTACTAAAATATTTTATTCCATTAAATTCATAAGTATTATGAGAAGCGGAAATTACCACACTTGCATCTGCATTTAGTTTTCTTGTTAAGTATGCCACTGCTGGAGTTGGAATGACTCCTAATAATTTTACATTTGCACCATAACTTAAAAATCCTGCTACCATTGCACTTTCTATTAATGTTCCAGATATACGAGTATCTCTTCCTATTAGAATTGTTGGAGCATGGTCTGTATGTTTAGACAATACATATGCCCCAGCCTTCGCAACTTTATAAACTAACTCTGGTGAAAGTTCTGTATTTGCAATTCTTCTTATTCCATCTGTTCCAAAATATTTTCTCATTTTTATCAAATCCTTTCTACTATTTCATAAAATTCATTTTAATTTTTTCTTTAAAAGTAAGTCTAAAATCTATTGGTTGTTCAATTTCTATTCTTTTGTTATTTATAGCAAGTTCTGGATTAATTGTAGTAAGTTCTTCTAACTTTTCATGTCCTACTATACTTTCTATTATAGGTAATATTTTAGGTATTTTTGGATAAATTGAATTCTTTCTATGTGCATCTGTTCCTAAAAAATGTACCATTTTGTTTTCAAGTAATTTTTCTGATATAAATTGTGCTTTTTTACCATACTGACCTACAATACTTCCATAATTCATTTGTATAAGAACTCCTTGCTGTATTAAATCGTATATTAATTCAGGTTCTTTTTGCACATAACTGTATCTTTCAGGATGTGCTAATATCGGTACTAATTTATTTGATATTAAATCGTGTACTATACTATATAAATTATCTGGTTCTATATCTTTTGGAAGTTCAAAAAGTACATAACTTGTATTATTAATAGTAGATGCTTTGGCATCTTCTAATAAATTCATTATGTTATCTGATATTAGTACTTCGCTTGCTAAATATAATTGTGTATTTATATTTTTAACAGCTAAATTTTGAGAAATAGCATTTAACCATACTTCTCTTTCTGCTACATCAGTTTCATAATAATTTTCAATATAATGTGGAGTTAATAAAATTTTACTAAATCCAGCTTTTTCTGCCTCTTTAATCATATTAAAGGCTTCATCTATACTTTGTGCCCCATCATCTATATTGGGTAATATATGTGAATGAAAGTCTATCATTTTTTACGTTCTCCTCTTCTGTTTAATTTTGCGTTTGTTTTTCCAAATATTGCTTTATAAATTGAAATAATAATTATTATTATTGTTATACCACATATAACTCCTAATGTGTCTATTCCTACATCTATTATAGAAGAAGCTCTTCCTGGTATAAATGCTTGATGGATTTCATCAGAAATTGCATATGTTGCACCTACTAATATACTAATAAAAATTTTAATTAATATTTTTATTTTATATGTACTCATAAACGTCATTATTAGCATTCCTACTATCATATAGATAGAAAAGTGTGCTCCCTTTCTTATAAATACCTGGGAATTTTGAATTATTTCTATTTTAGTATCTTCACTTAGTTCCTTTGTTTGTGGAAGTTTTTCTATAATTATTCTTACAAACTTTTGGCTTACGCCACTTGATTTTTCTCCATTTTGATTAGAAAATTGAAATATTATAAAAAAGGTAACAGCTAACAGAAATATTGTTATAATTCTTACTACTATTTTTTTCAATGATTTTTCCACCTTTATATTTCATACATATAATGAATGAAATCTTTTTTTGCTTTATTTTCATCTGTAATATATAAATATGCCCCATTTTCTAATATTTCATTACTATAATCTAAGGCTGGTAACATTACTGATGTAATATTATTTAAATACTCATTCTTATTTGAAATGAATTCTGGTAACATTGAAGTGTATTTTGCAACATCAACATTTGTTGTAACTTCTGATAATATCATATCTATAATTTCAGATATTTCTCCTGGACTTTTAGAAGCAATTTTGCTCATTAGTGCTGTCATAACTTTTCTTTGTCTCATTGTTCTTCCATAATCTCCATGAGTTTCTGATTTTCCACTAGATCCTGCCATTCTTTCTTTTACATGTGCTGCAACTTGCTCGCCAGTTAAAGTAACTTTACCATACTTTGTAACTCTTTTTACATCATTTCCTGAAAAATCGTAAAACATTTCTATATATTTATTAATATATGTCATCTCATCTTTAGTTATATCTAGCTCTAATCCACCTAATTTATTTATAATATCATACATTGCAGATATGTTAACTGTTACATATTCTTTTAGATTTAAATCAAAAGTTTTGTTTATTGTTTTTACTGCTAACTGTTCTTTTCCTTTATTGAATGCATAATTAATTTTATATCTATTTTTTTCTCCTTCTATATTGGCTGCAGTATCACGTGGAATACTTATTAATTTTATACTTTTAAATTTAGGATTTATAGAAATTATCATTATTGCATCACTGTTGCCCTCATAGGTGTTGTCCATATTTTTGGAATCAGAACCAAGAAGTAAAATATTTATTACATCTTTGTATTCATTTTCAGATAGTCCTGACACCTCACTATATAAATCTTCATTTATAGCCAAATCACTTTCGTCTAAATCTTTAAAATGTATTTTTCCTATTTTTAGTGCTACAAATATTCCAGCACCAATTATTGATAATATTAATATTATTAATACTACTATTACTACTATTTTTATTATTTTACCTGCATTTGTATGTTTTTTTTCTTTGCTTTCAAATCTTTTTCCTTTTACTCTTTTGTTTTGTTCTTCTTTCTCCATCTTTTTACCCTTCTTTAAGAATATTTAATTTTATTTTTAATATAATATTTATTCTTTATTTGCCCCTTAAAACTATATCATATATTTTTATATGTTCTTTATTTTGTTTATTTGTACAAAACACATTAAAGATATTCCTACTAATGTGCCTGCAAAGAACCCCATTATAAAATATATTATATTCATTTTATTTTCTCCTTACAATAATTTTATTATATTATATTTATTTTTTATTTTTTTATTACATTATTTATAAAAAAATGTAATAATGTTTTTATTATTTATATCCTGTTTTCTTTATTATAGTATTACTAGTAGTTTTTATTGATTCAGGTACAACATAATCATTGTCGTTAAATACCTCTTTATGCAATTTAGTTACATTGCTTTCTAATGTTACAGGGACGCCATACCATCTGTCTAAAGTAATACCTTTAGTTTCATATGGCCATCCAATACTATTTGAAATTTTATAGCTAACCATGTCTGGTATCATTGACATAATTGTTGCTGCTGAAATATTTGTATATACTTTTGGTAAAATTTGATCTGCAAAATTATTTATTTCTCCTATATTCTTAGTTTTTAATTTATTAGCCATAGCTTCTATTACAGTTCTCATACGCTCTGTTCTTTTATAATCTCCTCCAGCTGTATATCTAATACGTGAGTAAGCAACAGCTTGTACTCCATTTAAATTTTGCTTTCCTATATTTGATACTTTTTTATTAGATTTTCCTGTAACTTTTGCAGTCTCATCTATATATGAATTTAAATATTTTAGCTCTTCTTGAGATTCTATATTTATAGTTACTCCTCCTAATGTATCTACAGCATCTGAAACCGAGTCAAAATTTACCGTTACAAACTCTGAAATATTTAAATCTAAATTAGTATTTAACGTTTTTATAGCTAATGGTGCTTCACCATAAGAATAAGCATGTGTTATTTTATCCAATCCATGTCCATCTATTTGAATATATGTATCTCTATAAACAGAGATTAATTTAACTTCTTTTGTTAAATTGTTTATACTAGCTATTATTATGCAATCACTTCTATTTCCTTTGCCATAATCGTCTGATCTACTATCTACACCAAAAATAGCAATGTTTCTATATCCAGATAAATTTTTATTTGCTTCTTCTGTTATTCCTAATTGTGATTCGTCTATATTTACTGTTTGCATTTTATTTAATTTATCGTTTATGTACCAATATGTTCCTCCACATATAGTTGCTAAAATTATTATTATTATTAAAATTACTACCAAAAATATTTTTAGACCTTTCTTTTTTTTCTTTTTTGGTTTTTTTTCAGAATTTTTTCTAAATGCTTTTGGTACTTCATTTTCTTCATAATCTATTGTATGTTTTCCACCCATATTATTCCTCCATTTTGTATTTTATTAAACAAGCTATATTATATATTTATTTTTTTATTATTACAAGTTATTTTTATAAAAAAGTACTATTCTAGGCAAACAGTACTCCTTTAACTTATCTATGCAATATATACTTTATCAATCTAATTAAGACTGCATCTGTAATTTAGCAATTTCATAATCAAACCTTTTGTGGTCTACTATACTTTGTTTTATATGATGATCTAGTTTATTGTTTATACTTTCTATTTCTTTTTTTATTTTACCTATATCCTCTTGCACTTTTGTTTCTTGATTTAGTATTTGTGCTATATTAGTATTTTTCATTGTATGTAAATCTATATTTACATCCTCTATTTTTTTAGACAAGTTTGTGTTAACTTCTTCTATTCTATTAGATAAATTTGCATTAACCTCTTCTATTCTTTCAGATAAGTTTGTGTTAACTTCTTCTATTCTATTAGATAAATTTGCATTAACCTCTTCTAAATTTGTGTTAACTTCTTCTATTCTATTAGATAAATTTGTATTAACCTTTTCTAAGTTTGTATTAACTTCTTCTATTTTTTCAGTTAAAACGCAATTAAAATTATCAATTTTTCCGTTTAACCTTTGAATTTCTTCTATTATTTTATTTTCGAATTCTTGACTATAAGCCATTTGAAAAAACCTCCTTTGATTTAAATTATACTACAATAGTATTTAACATAAATTTTGATATAAAAAATGTTTGAAAAAAATTGATTATGAATAAAAATTAAGCATAGATAAATTATGCTTATATATATTATCATAATTTTCTATGCTTTTCAATAGTTTTTACATTTTATTTGGCATATTCATTCCTAATAGTTCTGAACCAATTTTTAAAACTTTTCCAACTGCATATGTTAAAAAAATTCTAGCGTCTTGAACATCGTCGTCATTTGTTATAATTTTATTTTCGTTATAAAATATACTAAATGCCTTGGCTAATTCTATTAAGTATCTTGATAAAATTGATGGTTCATTTTTATCTGTTACTTGTATTAAAATGTCCTCAAAATTATATAGAAGCTTTATTATGTTTTGGGAATATATATCATCTAAAATTTTAGTATCTATATAATTAAAATCAGGCACTTTTCCCACTTTATCTAATATGCTCTTTGTTCTTACATATGTATACTGAATATATGGTCCTGTTTCTCCTTGAAAGTTTAATATTGTTTTCCAATCAAATATTTCATCCTTTATTCTATTATTAGCCAAATCGTTAAAAACAACAGCTCCTATTCCAACTTTATTAGCCACATCATCTTTGTTTTCTAAATTTGGATTTTTCTCTTCTATTATTTGTTTTGCCCTTTGAATTGATTCGCTTAGTAAATCTTCTAATTTTACAGATGTACCATCTCTAGTTGACATTTTTCCACTAGGAAGTCTTACCATGCCAAAAGCAACATGTTCTAAACCATCTGTATATTTTTTATCTATGCCTAACAATTTTGCTACTTCAAATATTTGTTTAAAATGTAAATTCTGTTCATAAGCCACAACATATAAACATTTATCAAAATCATATGTTCTTGCTCTATATAAAATAGCCGCTAAATCCCTTGTAGCATATATACTTGAACCATTAGTTTTTTCTATTATACATGGAGTATTAATTCCCTTGTCTTCTAAATCTATTATTTTAGCTCCTTGTGATTCAACTAATTTACCGGTTTTTTCTAATAATTTTATTACTTCATCTGTTTTATCTATATAGAAAGCTTCCCCATTCCAAGAATCAAATTTACTACCAAGTAGATCATAAACTTTTTCAAATTCTTTTAAACTTAATTCTTTAAATTTATTCCATATTTCAACACAATAAGGATCACCATCTTCTAATTTTTTAAAATTATCACGACATTTTCCCAACACACTTTCATCTTCTTTGCAAAGTGCATTAATTCTAATATAAATTTTGGTAAGTTCATCTATAGGATTTTTTTCTAAATCATATTCGTTCCCCCATAACTTATATCCTTCTATCATTTTCCCAAATTGTGTACCATAATCGCCTAAATGGTTTATTCCTATTACATTATATCCTAAGTATTTATATATATTATATAATGCCCCACCTATAACTGTTGAACGCAAATGTCCAACATGAAATGGCTTTGCAATATTTGGTGCAGAATAATCTATTATAATATTTTTTCCATTTCCTAAAGTCGACTTTCCATATTCTTCACAATTAGAAATTTGTTCTAATACTTCTTTTGTCATTAATTCTTTATTTATATAAAAATTTAAATACCCACCTATAATATCTATTTTTTCAATTATTTTATTATCTATTTCTATTTTTTCTTTTATTTCATTTGCAATTAATTGTGGTGATTTTTTTAACTCCTTAGCAAGTCTAAAACATGGAAAAGAAAAATCGCCATTATTAATATCTTTTGGTACTTCTATATAACTTTCTAATTCTCTATAGTCTATATTTATAACTACTCCAATTAATTTTGCAATTGTTTGTTTAAAATTTATCATTTTACTTATCACCTCTAATTTTCTTTTAATATTATATCAATATTTTTTGCATTTTGCAATAATATTGTTAATATATTTACTTAAAGGAGGCTTGTGTATGAATTCAAAATATAGTTTTTATGTTATTAAAATTAAAAGAAATATATTACCATTAATATTTATTATTTTTACTGTATGCTTATTAATATTTTCAAAATACAATTTACCTGCGGTAAGATCTCGGTTTATCATTATGGGCAACTTCTGTTGTACCTTCTTTGTTTCCATTTTTTGTTGCTACAGAATTATTAATGCACACAAATGTAACATTATTTTTAGGAAAACTATTAAATAAATTTATGAAACCATTATTTAATGTTAATGGTAAAGGAAGTTTTGCTTTTATTATGGGAATAATTAGTGGTTATCCAATAGGTGCCAAAATTGCATGTAATTTTAGAAAAAATAATATTTGCTCTAAAGAAGAGTGTGAACGATTGCTTAGCTTCACAAATAATTCAGGTCCACTATTTATAATAGGAACTGTTGGAATAAATATGTTTGGAAGTTCTACAATTGGTATTTTACTTTTTATTACTCATATTCTTGCTTGTATAACAGTAGGAATAATTTTTAGATTTTGGCATTATAGCAATGAAACACCAACCTCAAAAATAAACAATATTAATTCTAATAACCATATTAACGTTTCTTTATCTAATTTAGGTGAAATACTTGCAGATAGCATAAAAAGTGCAACATCAACAATTATGCTTATAGGTGGATTTATTATAATATTTTCAAGCATTATTTCAATATTAAATGCAAGCGGAATTTTTAACTATCTAAATCTTCTAATCCGCCCTATTACCAACTTTTTTAATATTGACTCTAGTTTTATAACTCCAATCTTAACTGGAATATTAGAAATTACTAATGGAATTAATAAAATTTCTAATATAGCCATAAAAGAGATTTCTATAAATATCATATTATCCGCATTTTTTCTTGGTTTCGGTGGGATTTCAATTTTTTTGCAAGTTCTTAGTATAACTTCAAAAACAGATTTATCTATAAAACCTTATATTTATGGCAAATTACTACATGGAGTTATTGCCGCTATTTACACATTTATAGCAATAAATACATTTCCATTTTTTAATTTTAATTTGTAATAAATATCTCATTTATTAATATTATTTATTAGATAGGAGATGATATATATGGAAAAAGATTTTTCAAATAGTTATTCACCATTTATGGACTTCGGAATGCCTCCACAAGGAATTGGTTCACAAATGGCAGGAACAGAAGATCCATTTTTTAATCCAATGGCACAATATGAACAAGCATATGTATACTATAGATATTTATGTATGCAAATGGAATATAAGATAAAATGTAAAGAATTTGAAAAATTAAATACACCAAATCAAACAAATTGCCCAAATTCACGTGATTTAAATTCTTCACAAAAATAAAAATATGGAACCAATGGCTCCATATTTTTATTTTTTACTATTTACATATTAGTTATAAAAAAGTAAGCTAAAACAATTATTCCTAATACAATTCTATAATATCCAAAAACTTTAAAATTATGTTTTTTAATATAACTCATTAAGAATTTTATAACAAAAATAGAAACTAAGAATGACACTAACATTCCTACCAATAGTACCGCTAATTCAATACCTGTAAATACTAAACCGAACTTAACTAGCTTTAACAAACTAGCCCCTAACATAGTTGGAATAGCTAAGTAAAATGTAAATTCAGCAGCATTAGGTCTTGATAACCCAATTAATAATCCTCCAATTATTGTAGCACCAGAACGAGACGTTCCTGGAAATATAGCAGCTAACAATTGAAAAAATCCAATTATTAATGCATCTTTATATGTAATTTCTGAATTTTTTTGTTTTCTACTTTCTCTGTTTTTGTTCCAATTTTCTATTACTATAAATGCAACACCAAAAACTATTAAAGCTAAAGCTATACAAAATGGGTTATAGAACAATGCCTCAAAAACATCGTCAAAAAGTAATCCTATTATTGCTGCTGGTATACATCCAACTAATATTTTTCCCCACAAATTCATTATTTTCTTATCTAAACAAGAAAGAAGCCCAGTCTTTTTTATTGCCTTTTCCTTGTTATTTGTAAATGGCCATATATTTTTGAAGTATATTATTACTACTGCAAAAATAGCCCCTAATTGAATTACCACCTGGAACATTTGCCAAAATTCTGGTGATACCTCCTTGAATTTTAAAAATTGCTCAACCAAAATCAAATGTCCAGTACTACTAATTGGTAACCATTCTGTAATTCCTTCTACAATTCCAAATATAATTGCTTTTACTATTTCTAATACCATATTTTTTCTTCCTTTCTTATATTAAATATTTCTTTGTTTTAAAACATTATAAATTGTATCTTTAATAAATTGTGCTGATGTAATTGGTGCAACTTTTCCAGGTAATGCTAATGCCCATATAAATTTTAACTTTTTTTCTTTTACATAATCTTGATCTATTCCACCAGGTTTAGATGCCAAATCAATTAACAAACAATCGCTTTTTACAAATTTTAATTTATCTTTTGTAAGTATCATATTAGGAACAGTATTTATTATAATATCATACTTACTTAGTTCTTCTTTTAATTCATTAATATCAGTTTGATTATATCCACATGCTTTTATCCATGCTAAATCTTTATTTTTCCTTGCTGCGCATGTTACATTTACACCTAAACATTTCATTTTATTTGCTAAAACTTTACCTATTCTTCCAAAACCTAAAATTAATACATTGCTACTTTGTAATATTTTATCTGTATTTTCAATTGCTATTTTTATTGTTCCTTCTGCTGTTGCAATCGTATTTAAAACTGCCAATTCCTCCATTTTCATTAAATCAATAATAGTTGTACTACTATTACAATTTTCTAAAATCTCTTCAGAAATTGAACCAGCCATTAACGTTTTATTATGTAAAACCTCAAATAAATCACTTATTATTATTTTATTATTACTAAATGGTGAATTTATGTTCTTTCCATTGCTGGTAAATGGAATTGGACCAATTACTACACTACTTTTTTTAGCTGCATTTTGTAAAGAATCTTCAAATATTATATTATTTACATTTTCCAACTCATATGCTTTATCTAGTCCATAAGTATATACTTTATTTTCTTCTTTTGCAAGCATTTCGGCTAATTTAATTATTCTTAAATCTCCACCTATAACACAAAAATTTTTGTTCATAAAATCCCTCTTTCTATATTATTTATTATTAATATATTTAATTTATAGGATTTTATGAATATTAAATTTAATCTTGAATTTCTTTTTGAATATCTTCTATTGTACTATTTTCTTGCACTTTAATATTTGGTTGGTCATTTCTTTTTAATAAATTAATATCATTATAACTTAGTTTTCTTGTTATTTCTACCATATCTTCTAAATGCTCTTTTGATTTTATATATTTGTTTGACAATTTGCTTTCTTCTTGCTCTGGACTATTTAAATTAAATGGAATAGAAAGTCTTGCAAATATTGGTATAAATATTGGGTCTTTCTTTATTTTATCTACTATTTTTTTAGAATCTATATCTATTGCTATATTAGCATATTTTATAGCTGTATCTTTATCTTTTTTTATTATACTAATTTTAGATAATTCAAAATACGCATCAGCTGAAAGCTCTTCATCTTCTATTGTTTCTAAAAATCTCTTTTCGGCTTCTTCTAAATCTTTATATATTAATGCAATTTCTGCTAAAGAATATTTAGTATTGTACAATAATGAATTTAATTGCGCTGCCTTTTCATAACATATTTTTGCATTTTGAAAATCATTTAGCATTGTATATGCAATTCCTAAATTATAATATATATTATAATCTGTTTGAGTATATTTTAATGCCTCTTGATAAACATTTACAGCTTCTTTATACATATCTTTAGATATATATATATCGCCTAATAAATCTATCGCCTCTAAATAATCTGGTTTTATTTTTAATAAATTATTTAACATTTGTGAAGCTTCTTCTTTTTTATCTAAATTATTTAATAATACCGCAACTTTATAATAAGAATTATAGTCTTTTTTATTTATTTCTATAGCCAACACATATTCATCTATAGCCTTTCTCATGCCTCCTTCTAATTCATAAATCTCTGCTAATAATTTATGAGCTTTGTACGAAAATTCATTTTTACTTGCTATATTAATTAATATTTGTTTTGCTTTTTTATTGTTACCCATTTTTAAATATATCTGTGCTTTTAATATATTAATTTTCTCGAAAAAGGATATATTATTTTTTTCCATTAATATTATAAATATAGGTAATAACACCGACATAGTATACATAAGTATTTTAAGAACTATATTTACATTCACTCCGTATATTACACCAATAAAACTTATAGCAATTCCAATTGCTTGCAACACCAATATAGTAACATATGTTGAATCATTGTCTTTAATCATTTTAAAAAACATTATTACAAATAATGCAAATGCTATTATTGAAAATATTAATTGTTCTATTATCATTTTGTCTCTCCTTGCTTGTTTGATTTCGTATAATATTTTATATTATATTTATATATTATTCAAGTACTTTATAAAAAAAATAGAATCATCTATTTGAAAAAGATGACTCTATTTTTTCTAATATTCATATATATCATTTAATTCGCGGTTATATGGTGGTCTCATCGGTGGTCTTCCAGGTGGTGGTGGTGGAAATGGCGGCCTCATTGGTGGACGTGGGGGTCTAGGACCAGGAAATCCAGGTCTTCCCAATAATTCTCTTAACAATAAAATTCTAATAATATCACTCAAACCACTATTAAATTGTCTATTCTCTCTATTTTCACTTTTTGCACTTCCACTTGAATTTTTTGTAATTTCTTTAGTATTACTATTAGATGAAGGACTTCTTTTGTCAATTTGATTTTGTAAATTAATATTTATTTGAACCTCATTATTTCCTTCTATTGATAAATAAATTTCATTAGTTAATTCATCAACTAACTGTTTATTTACTGGCTTTGTATTTGTTGTACATGCCTTTCTTACCATAGGATATACTAACTTGTAAATTTCTGGATAACATTCTTCTAATTGATCATTTGAAAAATTTGAATTATTTACTCCGCTATAATTTCTATCATATAGTGAATAATCTTCAAAATCTCTTTGATATAGCATATCTGTCTGGTCTACTGGACTATAACCTAAAATACTTCTTATGTATTCATCATAACTTTGATTATTAAACATAAAAACCTCCTTGCATATTTTTTGTATATTATGCAAGAAAGTTTTTTTGTGTTCCATATAATATCTATTTTTTTATATTTCATTAACTAATTTCTTAAATTGATTTCCTCTGTCATATGCATTTTTAAACATATCAAAACTAGCACTTCCTGGTGAAAATAAGACTACTTGCCCTGGTTTTGCTATCTTTTTTGCGGTATCTATAGTTTCTTGTAAATTATTACACATATAAATTCTAATTTCCTTATTTTCTTTTTCCATTTCTTCTTTTACAGCATTAAATATTTTTCCAGATGTTTGCCCCATTAATAATAGCACTTTAACTTTATCAAGTATTGGTTTAGCAAGAGGAGTATAATCTAAATTTTTATCATACCCACCAGCAATTAATATTATTTCTTCATTAAAAGCATTAATTCCAGATATTGTTCTTGTTGGTGAAGAGCTTGCAGAATCGTTATACCATTTTACATTATGTATTTCTCTTACAAACTCTAATCTATGCTCTACAGAATTAAACTCTTTTATTGTTTTTACTGCATCATCTAATGATACTAATGTTTTAGTTGCAGCAAGTGCTGCACATATGTTTTGATAATTATGAATTCCCTTTAGTTTTACTTCGTTTACATCTACTATATGTTTTCTTATTTTATCTTCACATTCTTTTACAACATTCCCATCAACAATATAACCATTATCTAGTTTTTCCTTACTACTGAAAAATATTACTTTTCCATTTGCTTCTTTTTCACAGCTTTTTGTTATTTCGTTATCATAATTTAATATTAATGTTCCCTCTTGATTTTGCCATTTAAATATATTTTTCTTAGCTTCAATATATTCTTCGTAATCTTTGTGTATATTTAAATGATTTGGTGTTACATTTGTAATTACTGATATTTTTGGGCTAACCTTCATTCCCATTAATTGAAAACTACTTAATTCTAAAACAACAATATCTTCTTTTTCCATTTCAGGTAATTTTGTAAATAACGGTGTTCCTATATTTCCTCCTAAATATGTTTTATATCCAGCATTTTTTAAAATTGCACTTATTAAACTTGTGGTTGTTGTTTTTCCGTCGCTTCCTGTAACACCTATTATTGTTCCAGGGCACATTTCCATTAACATTTCTATTTCTGTAGTAACAATTGCTCCTCTATTTGCTTCTTTTTCTAATTGTGGAATTGTTGGTAAACAACTTGGTGATCTAAAGATCAAATCAAATCCATTTAATTTTTCTAAATAATTTTTTCCTAAAGAAAATTCAAAAGAATATGCAGTTATTTTATCCATTAAATCTTTAGGCATATTGTCAATTTCTCTTTGATCAAATATTGTAACTCTTGCTTTATTGGTGTGCAAATAATCTAATAAAGGAATATTACTTACTCCAAGAC